>JAQTTZ010000005.1 GCA_028710485.1 Bacteriovorax sp.
GTGCTCTTCCGATCTGTAGAAGATTTTTAGTTTCATTGATATCAATAAACTTAGTGATCTTTCCATCGGAGTCACAAGTGATGTCTACCAGAGTTCCATTATTATGAGGCTTGATATTTAATTTTGTAATGGGAACGATTGGAAGAAGTTGTCCAATGGCCCAAAGATCTGGAGCTGATTGAAAAATTGAAAAATTGCAAAGATACTGAGGAGCAATTCCTTGTTCAATATCATAAAGATTGTCAGGTATAAATTCCATCTCAGGCAAAAGAGATGTTATTTTTTTAGTAATTTTCCAAAAAAGAGTTTCAAGGCTTGCGCGCTCTTCAAGTTTTAAAATTCCCAAGCGGAAAGCGTTCAAACATTCTTTTTTTGTATCGAGAGCATCATTGTAAATTTCCTGAGCATTTTCGACATCTAAGCTATCAAAAAGTTCTCGCATATTAGACACGAGAGTGTGTTCTCCTGGAATTTTGTTGGTTTCATAATCAGTAAATGATGTTTCGATTTTATCGAGAACATTAGTTATGACACAAGAATGTCTTGCTGTAATCGCCCGACCAGATTCAGAAACAATATTTGGATGTGGAACGTTTTCGGCATCACAGATTTCTTTTAAAATATAAACAATATCCGAAGCGTAGTCATGAAGTTTGTAGTTCACCGAAGAATCATTAGTCGACTGAGATCCGTCGTAATCGACTCCAAGGCCGCCACCAACGTCGAAGTATTCAAGAGGAGCGCCTAGCTTTGAAAGTTTCGCAAAAATTCTTCCACCTTCACGCATAACTTCTTTGATTGTACGGATATCTGTTACCTGAGAACCAATATGAAAATGGAAAAGTTTAAGTGAGTTTATTGAGCCTTCATCTTTTAATATTTGAACAGCTGTCAGCATTTCAGCAATAGTTAATCCAAACTTTGCTTTTTCTCCACCAGAATCCGACCATTTTCCAGATCCTTTGACTGACATTTTTGCACGAAGGCCAATCATTGGTTCAATATTCATTTCTCGAGAAAGTTTAAGGAGTTTATGAAGTTCAGAAAACTTTTCAATAACGACGATAACTTTTCTTCCTAGTTTATTTCCAAGAAGAGCAAGGCGAAGATAATCTTCGTCTTTGTATCCGTTAAGAACAGTCAGTGCATTGATGTTATCATTGAAAGCGAGAACTGAAAGAAGTTCTGGTTTTGATCCGGCCTCAAGTCCGTAATCATAAGGAGCTCCGGCATCGACGATTTCTTCGACGACTTCGCGCATTTGATTAACTTTAATCGGATAAACGCCTTTATAAAGGCCATTATAATTGGCCTCTTTAATGACTGCTCGAAAAGTCTCGTTGATTACTTTTACTTGAGAGCGAAGAATATCGTGGAAACGAACAACAATAGGAAAAGGAATATTTTGTGCTTTCATTTCTTCTAGCACTTCAGCGATATCAATCCGCGGTCCATTTTCATCTTGATTAGGAAGAACACAAAGATGTCCTTCATCATTGATATCGAAATAACCATCGCCCCAACGACTGATATGATATACATCATCCGCCTCTTCTTTTGACCAAGGTATGTTTACGATTTTTTTACTCATTCTAATTAACCTCTATTTTATAGGCAAATCGCTTTGAAAAAGCACTACTAAGATTCCAATTTTGTAAGCGCAAAATGTAGCGTATTTCACCCGACAGTACAAATGGTAATTATAAAAATTCGAGGTTGGCGACGATCGGATAATGGTCAGACGGGAGGGCGTAACGCTGATAGTTTTCTTTGGGGTATGTCAAAGGTACACCAGATTGATCGCGGAAAAGATAAATACCTGAATCTTCTTTTTTTACAAGAGGATGAAGCTCTTTTGGGAGCAGAATATAGTCGAGTTGATAGGCTTCACGGTTATTTTCTTTGCCAAAATAAAAAAATGATAGCCGTCTCTCGTAAGGCTCAGCAATCACCTCTAGGATATCTTCTAGGTCGGTTGAGGCGTAAAGATCGTCAAATTCCGGCTCTTGCAGGCCTTTTTGAGCGATGCCATTAAGATCCCCTGAAACCACAACTGGAACCTCAAAATTAAATTTGGCACGCAAGCGGTTATAGGTTTTAACCAGCGCTTTAAGCTCAGCTTTACGTCGCTCCTTTCCATTAAAGTCTATTCCGTCACGATCCCATTTTGACTTAAGGTGAACTAAAAGAAGAATCATCACAACCTGACCGTCTTTCAATATCCTGAGCTCTGAAATATCGCGCGAAAATTTATGAGTCGGGTAGTGCTTCTCTGGAGGAAGTTTTTTATTATCAGCTAGCTCGAACGGATAATTAAATTCGATAGATTCATGAGCATGGCTGATATGTTGAGTATTTAGTAGAAAATCTTTTTTGACTAAATAGCCCATCTCAATACCGCGGTCAGAATTTCCTTTGAGCAGGAATGTTGTGTAATCTGAATTTAAATATTTTGTATTAAAAAGATCCAGACTTTCAAGGCCGCCAACTTCACACATCATAGTGATATCTGCATTGATATCTTTAATAGTTCGAGCGATCCATTCAATTTTATCGACGGGTTTTTTAAGGCCATCCCCATTGGGACCGCTAAATAGAAAAAAATTTTCTACATTAAAAAGACATAATTTCAATTACAACTCCAACCCAAAAGCATGGTTTTGTAACTCCGGGTGGTTTTATCCCAGATATCTTTGCAATAAGTTCCCTGATAGAAATTAGCGCCAGGAGATTCACGATTAAAAAGTGCTACCTGATCTTTGCTGCACGCTGATTCCTTGGGGGGTTCCGTGCTTGTTTCATTTTTAGTAACTTTAAAATGTCCGTCGCGATCAATTAGAAGTCCATAAAAAATACCTTCTTCCTCTCGAAGATAATAAAGACTTCCATCTTTTACAAAAAGAGGAGCATCTCCTCTTGGAACAATCATAGCGTAGGGTTGGTTGGCACTATCGTTAAGAATGGCCCTTGAAAAAAAGATATTTGGCAATTCTTTCAGCTCATTTGGAAAAAAGTTTTTTCTAAAAACTTCTGCAATATAATATTTATTGGTAGAGGATCTATGTTGCTTGCACGGGGAGTCCCACATTAAAATATTGGGCCGCAGACTTGCCTCTTCCTGCCCCCAACCACTTACCGGCAATCCATATTCCGATTGCACAAAAGCATTAAGTTTTTGTTCACTTATTTTTCCGGTAGAAAAATTTCTTAATTGCTCAATCCATTTTTTTCGATTGCCCCCGGTTTCTTTTTTACAAAAGGCATTTTCCGGACAACCCTCAAACTCGAATTTAGAATACTCGAGAGCATAGAGATTTTCTCCGACCAAAATAGCAAGAAAACCAATGATAAAAATAAAGTAAAACTTCATGAAAGTAATCCCTAAAATAGATGCTTTATTTAACAACATTTTCGACAGAATTTCTAAATTTATTTTTGCCATAAAGCCCCAAAGAGGAACAGTCTAAAAGTAGAAATTCTCTTCTGGGCGCTGCGCGATCCTTCAAGTCTATTTTACCTATCCTCTAGAGAGTTTAGAGGTTTTAAATTCATTCATTTTTCAGGTCTTTTTGACGTTCTTTTTTTTCATCTCTTCAATGCGCGTTTTTCCTTCTGCAAATCGTCTTATTTCCTCTTCTGTCTCGGGAATAACACCACGAACTTTTAGGGGTCTTCCGATATCATCAAGGGCGACGAATGCCAGATAAGCAGTTGTCGTGTGGCGGGTAATCCCAGTGAAAGGATTTTCAGCGATCACCTTTACTCCGACCAACATAGACGTACTTCCTACGTAATTAATACTGGCCTTAATGAGCACATGATCCCCAATTCTAATGGGCGCTTTAAAACTAATATCATCGACATGGACTGTAACGACCGGGCGATTTGAGTGTCTCTCGGCCACCATTGCTGCGGCCATATCAATCCAAGACATGACCACTCCTCCAAAAATTGAATTTTGCGGATTGGTATGATTGGGCATAACTAGATTGCGCATTTCAACTGCGCTTTCGCTTGCAGTTTTTGGTTCATTAAGGTTTTGCATAGGGGCCTTTGATTAATGGTTTCTGATCAAAGTATAAATCTTTTTAAAAAGAAGTGAAAGGACCAAGGCCAAAAAGAGAACGACTGCAAGAGTTGCACCTGAGGGAAGTCCATAGGTATTGGCAATCAGAATTCCAAGAACGGCAAAGAATGTGGAGAAAAGCACACTGATAATAAAGGTTTGTCTTACATTTGAAGCAAATTTTAGAGCGAAAAATCCTGGAACTAAAAGAAGTGTTTCGATCAGAATTGTCCCTGCCAATTTAATGCTAGTGACAATTAAAAGTGAGAGTAAAATAAAAAAGAGATAGTGGAAAAATTTTGCATTTACTCCCGAAGTGATGGCGCCTTCTTCGTCGTAAGTTAAAAAGAGCCATTTCTTAAAAGGGATAATGATTAAAGGTGCAGTGATCGCGAGCAGTCCTACTGATAGCAGCAAATCTTCTTTGGTTAATAAAAGAATATTTCCAAACAAAAAACTCAGAAGGTCTGTTTTGTTTTTGGCAAAAGCAGAGTGAATAAGTATCCCCATGGCCATGGTTGCAGTATAAAAAATACCAATTAATGAATCAGTTGGAAGTTTTTGGCGATAAGTGGAAAAGGCCAAAAACAGAGTGCATAAAATCGTAATGACTAGAGTTGTTGCAAAAATAGACAGAGGGCTTTCGCTTGAAAATAAACTGAGAGCAATGGCAAGGCCTAGCAGTGTCGAATGGGAAATGGCCGAGCCCATAAATGCATTTTTTCGGGCAATCAAAAGGGGAGAGATCAATCCGCAAGTCATCGACAGAAATACTGTCCCTAAAAGAGCATAGAGCAAAAAATCGTAGTGCAGAAAGTCTTGCAAAGAATTAATGAAATTCATTTTTTTCCCCGCAAAAGTAAATGAGGATCTGTTTCATTTGAATGGTCATGATCGCAAAATAAATGCTGATCGTTACCCGTTTGTTCAGTGTTATTTGTTAAATCATTTTCGTGAATCAAAAGATGTTCAAATTCACAGTGGTAAACATCTTCTAAAATATTTTTAGTGAGCATATCTCTATGATTATGCCAATGATAAGTGCGATTAAGGCAAAGAATCTTATGACAGTTTTTTATAATCTGGTTGATATTGTGATCGACGATCATGACGGCCGTTTTATCTCTGGTCTTAATTTTTTCGATGATCGCTAAAAGTTGATCCTGGCCTTTGCTGTCCAATCCCTTGGTAGGCTCATCTAGTAAAAGTAATTTAGGTCTGTTAATAAGGGCCCGCGCTAAAAGTACGCGTTGCTTTTCACCACCAGAGAGTTTTGAAATGAGTGAATTTTTCTTGTGAAGAATTCCCACCAAGTCTAGCAGCTCGTCTATATCAATAGGAGAGTTGTTTTTCTTATAAAGAGATTTTGCAAACTCCATATACTCACTTACTTTTACAGGTAAAATAGTATTGAGGTCGCTATTTTGAGGAACATAAGAAAATAATTCAAATGGGTAGTTTTTATATTCAGTGCTTAGTTTCCCTTCGAAGAAAAGTTCCCCCGAATCTGCTTTAAGAAGGCCAACTATGATTTTCATCAATGTGGTTTTACCACCCCCATTAGGTCCTAAAACCCCCAGACTTTCTCCTGAAAAAAGTGAGAATGAAATATCTTTAAGGGTGGGCGCTTCTCCATTATAGCTGAAGCTAATTTTATCTGCCTTTAAAATTGGTACAGGTGAAGTCATGGCAGTTTCTCTGCGTAGGGAGCAAGCTTTTGAGTTAATTTTTTAAGCACAGAAAAAGCATCATCATCTTTTGAGTTGGCAGTATCAATTTTAATGACGATATCATTTGAACGTATTTTATTAATGATGTTTTGTGGAATATTAATTCCCGTCTCTTGAATCCAGATAACTTGAGGAGCGGCCAGGGCATTATACATTTTTTTAATGGATTCTGGATTTGCTTCTTCGTGATGTCCAGAACCTTTGATGGCAACAATCGTATGAGTTTTATCTTGGACTAAATTTAAAAATAACGGCAGGAGGGCATCATGAGTGAGGATTATAGGTTTTTTTATTTTTATTAAAATAGAACTCAATTGAGTTTCCGGTTTTTTTGAATCACATAGTTTTATTAATTTTAAATCATGACCTAACTTTTTAAAATCAGCTTCCAGTTTACTTTTTAATGAACAATAAACTTTCGGATAAAGCCAAAAATGAGAAAGGGCCTCGCCGTTAGCACCTGGATAGGTAAGATAATCTTTTTGATCAAATAAAATTGAAATAGTTTGCAGGTTTGGAATCTTTGAGCGTTGAAAATTAATTTTCTTAATCCAGGGATTGAGTTCATTTGGGCCAGTGATTAAAATGGGGGCACTAATTAATTTTTTGATTTCCATTACGCTGGGTTCGTATTCATGTGGATCGCCAGTAATTGAAACTAAACTTTCGGTTTGTATATCGCTTAGATTATTCTCATGAGAAATCAAGCGAAACATCCGACACAATTCCGAGTGTGAACAGTAAATAGTATTTCCTGCCAAGGCCTGAATGCTCAGTAAAAATAAGAGGATTATAAGTGCTAATTTGTTTTTCATGATGAGTAGACATTTAGCATAAAAGGATCCACTTAGAAAATCTATTACTTACAGTAGTAATGGTGATTCCATTTAAATCCGCTGTCAAATGGCATTTTTCCAACATTTGGATCGGAAGTTTGGAAGTCGAGGACTGAGTCAACGATGCTTAAAGGGAAAGAATCCTCTAAATTTCCCGTAGTTCCAGCTAACACCGTATAAGATCCCGAAAAAGGCTCTGGAGGAAAGGCCCCAAAAGCTCCACCCGTTGCCACTTTACCACCGTCACAATAACTACCACCAAGGGCAACTAATTTATCGTATGTGGCCCCTCTGAACTTTGGTTCCCCTGTATATGGGTTAAAGTCTATATCAGTGTCCGATCCCTTGATTGTCAATCCGCCACCTGGTTGATCGTCTCCGACGCCTTCACTTGAAACAAATTTATTAAAATAAACATTCAAGTCTGTGCCTTTAGGCATTTTACAGATAGACGATTTTCCATCAGAGCTAGTGACGGCATAACCAGTACAACATTTTGCTGCAGAAGTTGCATTTTTTCCAAGTGGAGTACAACAAGTAAAATCTTTGGCAGAAAAGACCGCCGAGTGATCAAGCTTGTCTTGGTAAGTAAATTTTTTCTCAAAATTTCCGTAACCGCTGGTTGAATCGTATGACTCTGTAGAACCATCAGCATTGTAGCGCTCGACTGGATCAGTTATTCCCGTATAGCTAACCGAGGCAGCAGTGAATTGTGCTCTGGTTTGTATATTGGATTTGAAAATTCCTGGGACTAAATTATTTTGATTATTATTGCAATAGAGAGGTTCGTAAGTAATTTGTGGGATACCAACTAATTCCATACGTGCCAGTTTACTTAAATAATAAAGAGCATTTCCAGGTTCAGATACTTTAGTTCCTTTACTAATTTCGATTGGCTTGAAATCGATAATGATGCCGGCATATGTCCAGTTATTTCCTGCGGCAGTATCGGCCTTGACGTTCATCACCGGACGATTTTGAGTTTTTGTATTACTGACAGTACACCAAGTATTATTAGTACTGATGGCACTAATCGGTGCTGCTGGAGGTGGGGAATTGATAACATTTGCGCATTCAGCGACCGTAGCGATGTTCGCAGTAATATCATAAATTTGTGGAACCTGAGGAGCATCGTAAAAATATTTAATATAAACATTTTTAACAAATGTTGTATTGGCCGAAGTTCCGTCCCAACCAACATAAGCTGGAAGATACATCTCTACTCCGAAGTCCATCGCTTTACTGGTGAAAAAGTTGTAGGCCTTATTCGTTCTAAAATCTATATCATAAGGAATTGGAGAAAAATAATATGGCAATGGCATGTAGGGCACATCACTGTTCATATCCTGGGTCCAAGGAGTTGTTCCATTAATAGGATCAACAGTCGGAGTAGTACTTAATCGAGTGAATCCGGCAGGAGGAGTGTTGGCGTAAGCCCCAGAAGGTCCACCTGACCAATAGGTATCAACCTTAACTTTTAGTGAAGGCTCATAGGGCAGTGGAGAGAGAATGGTGAAGCTGGCAGAATTCTGAAATGGAATTTGTAAACATCCGGCACCATCTGGAGACTTACAAAAATACTCGAACTCTCTTTGATAGCTAGCAGCTACCACTTTATCAGCTGTAAAATTGGTGTAACTTGAATCGGCCAAAGGAGAGCGGAAGTTAAGACAGCTAAAATTATTAGCATCAATGCTCAATCTATTTTTAATTTTCCAATCGTGAGATCCATCAGCGAATTTTCTGATCCATCCACCGCCACAACATGTGAGAGAGCCTGTTTCATTGACAACTTGCCACTGGTTTGTCGCTGGTTCAGCCGTCGCTGAGACATGTGGAATTTTTGTAATATCATCTTTACCATTTTTAGAAACAGTGTAACGAGAGTATCTGTATTGAGCAGCGGGACCTTTAACATCATTGGCCTGGCCATTATTACTCGGATCGTAATAAGGAAATTTTGCTGTTATTAACTTTTCATTTGTACCAGTATTTTCTGGAACGATGGCCTTTGGTCCTTGTGTGTACATCGTAAAATCTTTTCCGATTTCACGGCAACATCTGTTTTCACTTAATTTATAATTTAAATAGTCAGTAGTACCCTTCGCTGGAACAGGAGTGCCCTGTCCGCATATAAGAGATTCGCGCCAGTAACTTTGTTCCGCTTCAGTTTCACCAAAATACTTAATATCAATTGATCCAACAGTATCTTCGTGCATTTTATTTGGACCACAATCTAAATCACTATGGCACACTGAGCCCGCCCTTCTCAAACAAGCATCTTGGGCAAGGATTGGTTGCGTTATGTTTTGTAAATTAAGAAGTGAGAGACCCTCAATACTTTTGAAAGCAGAAACTAAAGTCGTTGTGTGTTTTGATTCTCCACCACAAGAGTTTTGAGCTTGCTGGCGGGCCACAGTGTCGGCATCGCTTGGATCCACATAGTTAAGAGTGTCATCAAAGGCCGGACAGGTAACGAAACGATTTGCATTGATGGCCGTTGAATTACACGAGCCAATTTGAGAAATATAATCAGTTCTTTTGCTTGCATCCGGATTCATATGAGCAACCAAATCATTGCTTGATAGATTTTTTCCTGGACGACAAATACCCATATCATCACTATCACCTGCGCTAAGTCCAATTGCATTAGCAGCATTGTACTTAATATTGGTAATAATATCATTTGTTAAAGTTTTTCCGGCCGTTACGTAATTAAGCGGACGACCCAAAATATTTGTATCCATCCCGAAAAGAATATCATCCAGTTCATTTGGAGAGCGAGCTAGTTCATCGTTAAATTTATTCGCTGATAAAGAAGCACAGTAAAAATTTGGAGCACAAGTTAAGGTTTTTTTAGTGTACTCAGTTAAAGATGAGTAATCGCGTTTACATGGGGCACCTGCACCACGGTAGATACAACGTTTGCCGTTTGTAGTGCTAATAGTACTTTGTAAAATTTCAAACAAAGAACCTGATCTTTCTTGATTGGCGATTTCCGCACCATCGCTATCATACAACGGCCATTTGGTTTTATATTGAGAAATATCGGCACAGGCATATTCCCAACCTAACTGCGATACACAATCTGCATCAGTACTACACTGGTGAAACTTTTGGCAAGTGGCAGCTGTATTTTGGCGAGGATCAGTAAGAGCGATATCTGGATCGTAATCGTAATCTGCAGCAGTATTAGCTGAAAAATCTGGAATGATATTGACGATGGTATCAGTTTTATCTGCTAAATCTAAAAATGAGGCATTCAAGGCCAAAAATAATTTTGTACTGGTTGCAGTTGTTCTTCGACCTGTTCCAATTGCAAACCAACTTACTCCGTCGAATGATCCAATCAATGCACCTTTATTAAATCCATACCAATCCCGTTGGTATCCGTTGACATAAAAAGCTGCCTGAGTTTTTAAGCGAGTTTGTCTTTGAGTTTGAAGACTCGAATTTTTTTGATGAGAAAGGGGAAGCATCGTCACAGGTACATAACAAGCGCGACCAAATATTGTATCCTCATAATTACCAAATGTCGTATTGGCCGAATAAGTATCGCGAGAAGTACTATAACCTGAAGCCTGAAGACCCATTCCGCGTTGAGAAGTAGGATAGGCCGAAAAAGTTTGGAACCAACTGTCTTTCACGCATTGAGTACAAGGGGTGAAATAGCCGTTAGTGGCAGAAAGAATATAAGTTTTGCCTAATTCCACCGTCACTTCTTTTGCTGGCATGGCATGACTTAAGTCGATAGTCATTTTGCCAAGAACAGAATTGATATTGAATGATCCATTAACCGGGGCAACTTTATTGTATTCATCTAAATAATAAAAATCGTCTCCTTCTTGAGTTGTGCTGGGAGATTTTGTTTGAAGACCGGCAATATCATCAAAATTAACACCTGAGCTTGAAAAGAAGCGGTGAGGAGCACTGCGATTGGGAACACTTACATTTAAATTGGTAATCGGTCCAATTGGATTGGGTGGTATGGGTGTATAGCAAGTAAAGTCTGTAATATTGGCATTCGTTTTCAGGGCCCCTGCAGGATAAACAGGAAGGACTCCCCAGTCGGGACATTTTATGGACATTTCAGAATCGCTGGCCGTACAGCCACAGGCAACCGCCAGCTTCTTTTTAGTCGCCGCATAATAAGCGTCATTACAGTTAACGGTATTATAAAGAGTCGCATTCAGACCGATCAAGCTAGAGACAAAGGTATTATCAACGTTGTTAACGTAGAAGACGTTTGCGCCATTGGCGGTATAGTCAGTAATACACTTCCAGTCACTCGCATATTGATAAACTCTTTGTTGTGCAGTACTCACAGGAGTGGCGGGGGGAGGAGTAATTGATGTAAGTGATGGAGTGTGAGAAATATTAGAACAGATATAGAAAATATTAGGATAATTAATAAAGCTTAATGGATTAGCGGCGTAATCAATTTTTGCCTGAGTATATTGAATGTCTAAGGAAGCATTGGTCTTTTCGCTTGCATCTTTTACACATTGACCAGAGATACAACAGTCAAAGCCCTTGGCCGAACACGAACTATTTGTACAGATACTGCTTGAATCAGTTGAGTTTGAAGTCAAATCAGCTTTAAGTAGTACTGGAGCTAAATTCAATAAAGTCGCTTCTATTTTTAATAAGCTGGAAGTTTTAGCTTCGTATAGATTAAGTCCAGTGGTGGTCACTTGACCAGTACAAGTTGGACATATCTCTGGAAGAGAAAAAGCAGCATTCGCAGGAAGAGTTGTATCAATCGTAGATAATTTACAAGCGGAAGTATTATCGGTTCCACTTGGAATATCTATTCTCAATAATCTTTCAATGGCCTTGGTTGAAGTCGTCACATAAATTGGGATCGCTCTCACGCGGACTTGTTTATAAGTGATACTTGAAAAATTTCCCACCATACAATACTGCTTTCGGAAATACTCAGTTCCACTCACGTCTTTTGCATTCAAAAAATCGTGCACTATTTTTCCGCGAAGATAGACAATGTCCTGAGAATTTTTATTAATGGTTACAGTTCCAGTAATTTTACTAGTGGTAAACCAATACATATTTTCATCGGTCGCAAATGTTGGATAAGTCGTTGTGCCTGAAGATGTTCCACCTGTTGAAGTGGCAGACGAAGAAACTGATGCCTTACGGCCATTGCTTGGGGCCTGGATACAGCCTTGAAGCAATAGAATGGTGAATAGGACTAATGAGCATAAGAGAGTTTTCATCAAGTTACTTATCGCCTTCGTTTTAAAACAACTGAAAAAGAGTTTGGTATATGGGGATCAATAGGAATATTTTACCGCTAATTTTTTGATAAATTGTGGACAAATGTGAAGAACTTGAGTGCGGAAGTAATATATTAGAATCATTAATGGACAACGTACCTATGAAATAAATCTCTATTTTATGAAAACTGCTCAATGCCATAAAATAGAGGCATCTTAATTATTTTGAAAAGTTAAAACCATTTGTCGTAGGCATTGAAGTCGCACCAAGGCCAGTGAAAGCTCCTGTCGCTCCAAAATAGTTCCCTTGAAAATAAGGATTATTAAGCATCCAAGGTGAAGTGGGATTGTTCATATAGTTTAATTGTGACATATAAAGTGCCTGATTAGTCATTGAATCTATCTGGCTCGTTAGTTGAAAGTTTCCAAACCATATAGGAAAAATTTTATTAATATTTTGACTTAATCCTTCTCCTAAAATTCTAGCGTTGCTCTTTTTTTCGTATACTTCATATCCTCTTATAGATGACTTACTATTTTCAACCCAGTATTTTTTATTAAAATCATCCCAGTCCTTTGTATCTCTTAGATTTGAAAGCCGGTTATGTTCGTCATTAATATCTCTGCATGTATCTGTGACAACGGGATCAGGGTTGTTATCTTTGCAGTATTCATTGTAAACATTCATTTCAGGTTTTGAAAAAGCTCCGAGGTCACCTTTGGTTTTTGTAATGGTATTTCCTTCTTGCATCCTTCCTAAAATACTTGAAAACGAATTGCTTAAATCTTGAATCCCTGTATTTGAATCGCTTCTATTTCCCATATCGCATTTTATTGATGATATGTTTGAAATGAGAAAGCCGTTGTCCGAGTCACTCGCTTGAGGACAGCTTCGCATAAATCTTTGAGCAATATACTGTTTTAATTTTTCAATTCTCTCTAATTTTGGATTGTGATTTAACAGTTGATCAAGCTTTGCTCTATATTCACTGGTTTGTTCGGCAATTTTATTTTTTTCGCTATCAACTTTTCCAACGAGATCCTTGACGTGATCTCCACATACCGCTATTTGATTGTCGAGTACATTTTCGTCTAGGTTATCACTTATAATACAATCTTTTTTGAATTTAAGATAATCATCATTGCTAAAGTTAATGGCCGTAAAAGCATTAGGAGTATCACCCGAAGCTGCATTTGGATGGTCTGCCTTGAAAAGTTTTTCACTATAAGTTAAAACCTGATTTGTTTTTTCGTTGATTATGGTTCTATTCATTTCATTGTTGCTCGCATCCGAAGGATTGTTGTAGCTATTAAGAATTTTAGACAAATCGGTGGTGTATTTAACACTAATTTGATTTTTCACTTGGGCATAGTGATCCTTTAAGTCAGCTTGGAATTCTTGACTCTCTTTTCCCAAAAGTGCATTTAATTTAGGTCTATTGGCCGGATCTGAAATAAGATTTTCACAGCTATTACTATTATTATTTAAGCAATTTTCAACTTCAGTTTTGGTTTGGGCATTTGATAAAATTTCCATAAGATTTGGCGCTTTGTTTGCCAGTACTTCAAGAACAAATTGTGGCCCAATTTTCTGTGGAATCGAGTCAAGAATACCGTTAATCTCCAAAGTCATTCCTTGCACATCAGAAACTTTATCCATTGTGTTTGAAAAGTTAAGTAGAGTTTTATCAATTGCGGTAATTTCAGTATTTCTCCATTTCTTAACTCCCCAGCTCAAATTTTTAGGATTGTAGGCCTTGCACATCGCAAGATTCGCATTTGCAGCATCGCTCTCACAAAGACTTTCTATATTGGGAGTAGTAATTTTTGACAGGAGATTGTTTTTTGTAAGAAGTGAAATAGCATTTAAAGTTGTAGCATTTCTTAATAAACTTTTAAATTTTTCAATACTATTAATTTTAATGTCTTTTTTAATTTCAGATTCACCACCAGAAGTGACGGATTCCATCGTGCTTAAATAATCATTGCGAATACTTTTTAGGTCCTCGATAATTTTTTTCTTGGCCTCTAGATCATTAATATTTTTTTTTAGAGATTCGATTTCTTTGACATCATCTTGAGTCATTTGGTTTAGTTTTTTTATTCTCTCTTTGGCCTCTTCGCTGCAAAAATCTTTTCGTCCATAGGCATAGGGAGTTTGCTCATCCGCTGAAGCAAAATTCATACTTAATGAATAAGCTGCCAGAAAAAAAACGCATTTGATGAACTTCATAAACTAATCCTTAATAAGATTTCATTAATCTTATCGGAATCCTGATCATTTTACTAAAGTAGAGGTCGGCTAAAAATTTGGGGATGTTTAATCGGCATCTTGTATTTTAAGGAGTTCAAGAAAAGTGCCTCTCTTTGTTGGCAATTACCCATGTCCCGAGGTCATGAAGGATTCGTGATCTTGAAGACGTTTGCGTTTGTCTTTCAAGCTTGTAAAAAACTCTTCTGATATTTTCATGGTTTCATTGAGATCAGGAGTTTTAAAAATAAGATCGCGGAAATAACTGACGTTATTATATCCGGCCGCCATCCAAATGATATGTTTGCGAATGGAAATTAAAAGAGTGTGATCGCTATGGGCATAATCTCTAGAGTATTCCACTAATTTTTGGATAACTTCCAAATGATCTTCCGGAGTAAAAAATAATTCTTCATCCGCTTTTATATAAGGCTCTAGGAATAAAAATGGATTGCGAAGGGGACCACGTCCCAACATCAAAGCTGAGCACTTTGTGGTAAGCATTTTTTCCCGGACAAAATTAACTGTATGAAGATCTCCGTTGCCAATGATATCAAGAGGAGCTTTATCTCCCAAATGTTCGAGTAATTCCCAGTTGGCAAGCCCAGTGTATTGCTGCGATCTCGTTCGTCCATGAATGGCCACGAACTCCACACCTTCTTCGTGAGCGATATGAATGACTTCCATGGCGTTGATTGAATCTTGATCCCAACCAATTCTAATTTTGACGGACAGTGGTATCTGAATGGATTTCTTAATGGTTTCAAAAAAATGACCAAGTGTGGATGTGTCTTTTAACAGTGATGAGCCCGCACCGGTACCAACAACTTTTTTAACAGGACAACCCATATTGATATCAATAAATTTTGGTCCAAATTCTTCAGCTACTTTCGCGGCATTGGCCATGGCCTCAGGATTTTCGCCAAATAGTTGCAGCCCAATATTTTTTTCTCTGGGATCGACTTTTAACATATCAGTGGTGCGAATATTTTTATAATTAATGCCGTGACAGGAGATAAGTTCACTTACAGTGCCACCTGCACCGAGATCCTCCATCAAAAGACGAAATGGCGCCGTTCCAATACTTGACATGGGGGCAAGCAAAAGTGGAGAGTCAAAATGAATGGAGCCTAATTGCACAGCTTTTCTTCTTGCTTTCAAACTATCAATTTTGCTTTGAAGTTCTGCTGAGAATGGGGCATTATATTTTGTCGTCATTATTGTCATTATCGACTCTGTGTAGCAGATTCTCAAACTTTCAGTCAACGAGTGAATGCATGAATCCAATAAAATTAAGGCCCGTAGGGCATATCATTTTTGATCACGATGGGACATTGGTGAATACCGACATATTTCCATACACTTTGTTTATTGGGATCCGAGAACTCTTAATTGATTTAAAAGCTAGTGGGCTTGAGCTTTATATTTGGACTGCAAGACCTCGCAGATCCGTAATCGAAACAACAAGTCAATTAGAAATTGCTCATTTTTTCACAGGTATTTTTTGCTACGACGATGGTATTCCTAAACCAAATCCCGAAGGCCTGCAAAAACTTACTGGGGGAATTGATAAAAAAGAAATTCTCCATATTGGTGACAGCTTGACTGATCTTGAGGGCGCCCACGCCTACGGAATTGAAGTGGTTGCGGCTTGCTGGAATAGTCCAGATCAGGTAGATAAATATGTAGATATAGCTGATTATACCGCGCTTGATTTGAATCAGTGCCGCGAGATCATAAAAGGAAAATTTAATGTTTGATACTCTTAGTGAAAAATTTTCGAATGCCTTTAAATATGTTCAGGGAAAATCAAAAATTTCTGAAGATAATATTGAAGAAACTTTAAAAGAAGTTCGCACTGCTTTACTTGAAGCCGATGTAAATTTTAAAGTTGTTAAAGAGTTTATCGCCGCCGTCAAAGAAAAAGCGATTGGAGAAAAAGTCATCAAGGGAGTTAATCCCGGTGAGCAATTTGTTAAAATCATGCATGATGAACTCGCCAAAATCATGGGGGATGCCAATGAAGAACTCAATCTTGACAGGCCTGGAATTGTTCCTATTCTAGTTGTCGGTTTAAACGGACAAGGTAAAACAACTTTCTCCGGTAAACTTGCTCTTCACTTAAAAAATAAGAAGAAAAAAGATGTTCTCTTGGTTCCTGCCGATACATTTCGCCCGGCCGCCAAGGCCCAATTGGAAACTCTCGCAAAACAAATCGATGTAGAATGTTATGATTCTGATTTAAGTCTACATCCTAAAGAAATTGTATTGAAGGCTATCGAATACGCTCAGAAACATCATAAAAATGTTGTAATCATCGATACAGCGGGTCGCTTGCACGTCGATGAAGAATTGATGGGGCAACTTAAAGAAGTCAAAGCTGCACTTGATTCTTTTAAGCCAGAAGTTTTAATGGTTGCAGACGCAATGACAGGTCAAGAGGCCGTGAATGTTTCAAAAACTTTTCACGAAGCTATTGGCGTGACAGGAATTGTTCTTTCTAAAATGGACTCTGATGCCAAAGGTGGAGCCGCTCTTTCCATTCGCCACGTAACCGGTGTGCCGATTCGATATGTGTCTATGGGCGAAAAGATGAAGGACTTAGAGCTCTTTCACCCAGACAGACTGGCAAAAAGAATTCTCGATATGGGGGACGTTCTCTCCCTCGTCGAAAAGGCCCAAGAAAATATTAATGAAAGTGATGCCGAATCAATGATGCAAAATTTCCAGAAAGGGAAATTTACTGTTGACGATTTTTTAAAACAAATGGAAATGATGAGTTCAATGGGCTCGATGACTTCAATCTTGAAGATGATTCCTGGAATGGGAGGCATGCTGCGCCAACTTGGAGATTTAAGTCCTGCTGAAAATGAAATGAAGAAAATGAAAGTTATAATCTCTTCCATGACAAAAGATGAGCGCCAAAATTATAAAGTGATTAAAGAGTCTAGGTTAAAACGTATTGCCAGTGGTTCAGGTAGCACTGAAGAGGCCGTGAAGGACTTTCTAGGCAAGTTTAAGCAGATGGAGCAAATGATGGGAGGACTCTCTTCCATGATGAAAGGTGGCGGCATGGGAGGCTTCCCAGGAATGGGCCCCCAAAAAGGATTTCGCCAAGAAGCTGGCGCCATGCCTCAATTGCCTGGTGAAAAGCAAAAGAAAAAAGGGACAAAGGGCCCATGGGGAAAAGGTTATTTTTAGATCCAGGATGGATTGAATGCACGTGTGAGGCAGGGGCCGAAGCGGCAAATCAGCGTAACTTTTGCGTTGACTAATTAAGCCGTTTGTTTTATTTACTTTAATCTGTTTTTTTATTTTAAGAATTAGTTAAATCATAAGTGATACATTTTAGGAGATTTAGATGTTAACTGTTAGACTCTCACGCGGTGGAAGAAAAAATGATCCTGTTTATACAATTGTCGTAACTGATTCTCGTAAATCACGAGACGGTGGTTTCCTAGAAAAACTAGGTCAATACAATCCCAAAGACGCAGCTGCATTAAAAAATGTAAAAGTTGATCGCCTTAAGGTCCTTATGTCTAAGGGGGCTACTATTTCTGATACTGTTAGAACACTTTTAAAAAACCAAAAAATCGCTCTTAACTAATTTTTAGTTTTTAGTTTTTTTGGAGGACTCTATGAGTGAATTAAAAGACCTAATTGCTTACGTAAGTAAAGCGTTGGTTGATATGCCAGAAGCAGTTTCAGTCAACGAGATCGTTGGCGAGCAAACTACGGTAATTGAACTTAAGGTTGATAAGACAGACTTAGGTAAGATCATCGGAAAACAAGGGCGTACGGCTCGTTCACTTAGAACAATCCTGAACGCAGCTTCTACTAAGCTTAAAAAAAGGTCAGTTTTAGAGATCATTGAGTAATCTTTTCAATACTTTAATTCATGCCACGCCCAAAAATTATGTCATATTCAGGAGGGGACCACCCTCCTGTTTTTTCTTAACTATCTAATTTTAAATATTTATATTAAATAAAAATAAAATCGACTATCTTAGATTAATCATACGATTAAGTATTACAAATTTTGGAGAGTCTATTGAGTGATGAAAAGATTCCTATTTTAATTGTCGACGACGAAAAAGAGCTATTGGAAATGTACCGAGAATTCTTTGAAATGGATGGTTTTGACGTCACGACGGCATCTTCTGCGCCCGAAGGGCTTGAAGCCTACAAAAATAATTTAAATATTCGTTTAATTATCTCAGATGCTAATATGGGTAAAATGTCAGGTATCGAGTTTTTAAAAGCACTCAAGTCAACTTATAAAACAATTCCTATCTTCTATCTTTCGACGGGGGCCTTGGAGCAGTCGGAAGAATATATAAAATCGTTAGGAGGACACAGCCTTCTCTTGAAACCATTTGATCTTGATGAAATACTAATGAAGATAAAAAAAGATTTAAATCTTTAGATTTTTAAACACTCATGGGTGAGTATATGGATCAAGCAAAACAGGCCCGCGTCTGGGCTTCAGAATTTTTAGAAATTTCTCGTCAATTTCGGCTAGGAAGCCTTCCAACAGAATCACCTCATCCCAAAACTCTAAGGCTCTCAGAAGATGCCAAGCATAATTTAAACCGCGCGATTGAAACGATTCAAGACATTGACCTGGATGTGTTTATCCGTCTCCAAGACTCCTTAGATGAATTAAAAATTCTTCAAGCAGAAATTAAAACCACTATCGAGGGTGGAGGACGAATTTTTCTTTGTGGCTGCGGCGCTACTGGAAGATTGTCGTTGGCGCTGGAAACCATTTGGAGAGAGCAGCACAGTAATAATAAATTACTTCAAGAGAGGATTGTAAGTTTTATGGCCGGTGGTGATGTCGCACTTATTCATTCCGTAGAAAAATTTGAAGACTTTCCGGAATTTGGTGAAAGACAACTTCTGGAATTAGGTTTTAGAGAAGGGGATATGATCATCTCCTGCACTGAAGGTGGAGAAACACCCTTTGTTATCGGAGCAACTGAAGCCGCCTCTGTGCTCAGTTCCCGTCCTCCCTATTTTCTCTACTGCAATCCGGATAATATTTTAATTCAAACTGCGGAGCGCTCCAAACGCGTGATTGAGAATTCTCAAATAAAAAAAATTAATTTAACCGTTGGGCCTATGGCCTTAACTGGTAGTACCAGAATGCAAGCGACTACTATCTTAATGTATGCTGCCGGATTGTGTTTATGGTTTTTTGATAAAGATTTCATTGAGTTAGAAAAAGAATTATCCCGTCTTACTAAATTTGTTCGCGATCTGAATCTTGGTTTTTTAAAAAGTTTTATTGAATGTGAAACTGAACTGTATAAAAAAGGTGAGTACCTATTTTATGAAACAGATGGAAAGTTGGGAATTAGTATTTTAACTGATACAACGGAGCGCTCTCCAACTTTTAGCCTTTATCCTTTTGAGAATCAGAACGATTTAGAAAAAAAACCATCGTTGTCGTATTTGCTTTTTCCGGATTCACCAGACAATGTTTCAGCTTGGCACGATCTTCTTGGACGTTCGCCTCGTTGCTTTCATTGGCCAGAAGTGACGGCACAGACCAGCTCTGAGAGATTGATGGGGTTTGATTTTAGCCAGCAGCTCACCTCGCACCGACCTAAGTACCTAAGTGCTATTCACTCCAATTTTAAGATACTATTTGATGGAAATATTAATGCTCTCAATTTTTCCTTGAAAGAGAATACCCACCAATTAGATCTTGGGGAGTTGAATTTTTTATCAGCTCATCTTATTTTAAAAATTGTTCTTAATAATTTATCAACTCTAGTAATGGGGAGAATGGATCGTTACGAATCTAATTTGATGACTTGGGTTCGCGCCAGCAATAACAAATTAGTGGATCGTGCGGTTAGGTATGTAGATACGCTTTTAAGACAGAAGGACATTACTGTCTCTTATGAGGAATTAGTTCAGGCTTGTTTTAGGCTTAAGGACCAGATTCCCAGAGATCAATCACTGGTCCTTACAATGGTTCGTGAATTTAGTCCTTAAGATTTTTTATTGTCGCGAGTTTTATCTTCTTCTTTTTCTTTTTGATCTGTTTTCATGCCTTCTTTGAACCCTCTAATGGATTCCCCCAGAGTTTTTCCTAGTTGAGGGATTTTCTTTCCACCAAAAAAGAAAATGACTATGGCCGCGATCAGTACTCCTTCCGTTAAACCAATTCCCATAAAAATGTCCTTTATTAATTATTTTATTTCGCCACTTTTTTGTCTTTCTTATCTGAATCATTTGTTTTTTCTTCTTCCTTCATACCTTCTTTAAAGCCACGAATAGAAGAGCCTAATGTTTTTCCTAATTCTGGAATTTTTTTTCCACCAAAAAAGAATACGACTAATCCTGTAATTAAAAGACCTTCGCCTAAGTTGATACCCATAAACTTCTCCTGTTTTTAATTATTAATAAAGTCTTGCAAGTTCCATAGAATATTTTCCCGGAGCGTAATTCATAAAACGATTGTCTTTTAGTTCTTGAAATTTTTTATTGCTTCCAGCGTATGAAGCGAAAGGGAAAATCGCAATTCCTCCACGGGGGGTGAATTCACCAATGACTTCGATATAATGTGGCTTAATCAAAGCGGCCATGTCATTACACATTTTTTGAACACAGTCTTCATGGAAGTCGCCATGATTTCTAAAACTAAAAAGATAAAGTTTAAGAGATTTTGATTCAACCATTTTTTTATCAGCAATATAATTAATAAATATTTTAGCAAAATCCGGCTGACCTGTTTTTGGACAAAGGGATGTAAATTCAGTGCAAACAAAAGTTGTCCATGCCGTATTTTGCGGATGCTTATTATCGAAAGCTTCTAATAATTCAGGAGAGTATGTGCTCGTGTACTCAGTGTGAGATTCACCGAGTTTGAAATTTTTCAATTCTTTGGCATTTCTGCCAAGCTTAGCTTGTATAATTTTTTTCTCAGCTGTTTTTTTGGCCATAAGCTAACTTGCGCCCCTATAAATGTAGTTAAATCGTGCCCTATTTGATATTACTTATATCATTTAAAATCAGAGGAATAAAGCCGTGAGTGAAGGAAAAACTAAAGTAGTGTTTGTTCAGTTAGGTTCTCCTAAAAGCCCGAAAGTATCTGATGTTAGGGCCTTTCTAAGAGAATTTTTAGCGGATCCGAGAGTAGTGGATATTAATCCTTTGCTCTGGAAGCTCATTCTAAATCTTTTTGTATTGCCATTTCGCCCTAAGCGCTCGGCCTTTTTATACTCTCGTATTTGGGATGGTAATAGCTTTCCCCTGATCACCATCACAAAAGCATTTACTGAGCGGGTTCGAGGTTTCTTGACTTCGGGGAAAGTAGAAGTTAACCACGCTTTTTTACTTTCTTCCCCTCGAGTGAGCGATGTTTGGGACGAATGGGAAAAAGATCCTAACCCGGCCGCTAAACTAAAAATTATTCAGATGTTTCCGCAATTTTCAGAAGCGACTATTGCCTCAGGGTTCGATGCCCTAGGAAGTGAAATAAAAAAAAGAGTGATGATCCCCGAAATCAGTTTGGTTACCGATTTTCATACTTCAAAAGCATTTATCGACAATAGCATTCTCCAGATTGAAACTTTTTTAGCAAGTTTTAAAGAGAAAGGTATTAAAATTGATAAACTTCTTTTGACCTTTCATGGAATTCAAAAAAGGCGCATTAACGATAAAGGCGATGTTTATTACCTCCATTGCTATGAAACATTTTTTCTTATTAGATCGCGTTTAAAGGGCATAGAAGCAAATAATATCATCATGACTTTTCAATCGCGTTTTGGAAGTGAGGAGTGGCTTACTCCATATACTGAAAATACAGTGATTGATTTGGTGAAACTCAATCAAAGAAACTTGGCGGTTTATTCACCTAGTTTTGTCGCAGATTGTTTAGAGACTCAAGATGAACTGGGTGTTGAATTAAAAGAAACCGCCAAGAAATATGGCGGGGATATTCATTTTATTCCGTGTTTAAATGACAATGAAGCGTGGTGTCGTGATTTTGCAAAATATGTGGAGAATCAATGCTTGGCTTCTGAGGAAGTTCGCTCAGAAGATTTTTATGAACTAGAAAAAAATAATTATCGGGAGTTCGAAATAATGTCAGCTAAAGAATTAAAACAAAAATCTACACCTTTAAGCAAAGAAGCCAAATCTTCAATTCTGATTGTCGCCTTGACCATCTTTTTAGACTTAGTAGGTTTTTCTATTATTTTTCCTTTGTTTCCAACGCTGGCGAAATATTATTTAACAGTTGATGCTGATAATATTTTTCTCAAAACAATTTTTGGAACAATTCAAAATATTTCTAACTACACGGCAAGCACAACTTCTGTCTTTTCTAGTATTGTTCTATTTGGTGGTATGTTAGGTGCCATTTATTCTTCACTGCAATTTATAGCAGCACCTCTTTGGGGAGCTTGGTCTGATCGCATTGGACGAAAACCAGTACTAGTTCGTTCAATGGCCGGAATGGCAGTGGGCTATGTCATTTGGGTATTCTCTGGATCATTCACACTTCTTATTATTTCTCGGATCATTGACGGAATCATGGGGGGAAATATTTCAACAGCGACTGCCGTTGTTGCAGATGTGACTACTAAAGAAAATCGTTCCAAAGGAATGGCAATTATCGGAGTGGCCTTTGCTTTAGGTTTTGTCGTAGGGCCTGCGTTCGGTGGACTATTATCGTTAATTGATTTAACTAAAATGTATCCAAACTTAGTTCAGTACGGGATCAATCCCTTCTCTGTGCCAGCGGTCTTTGCTCTTTGTCTTTCTCTCTTTAATACATTTTGGGTAATGACTAAGTTTAAAGAAAGTTTACCTCTTGAAAAACGTGGTGCTGTGACAACTGAGCGCAGTGCAAATATTTTCAAACTCTTCAAACCACTTCCTCATCCCGAAATCAACATTATCAATATGTCATATTTTCTTTTTCTTGCTGCATTTTCAGGAATGGAATTCACCCTGACATTTCTAGCAGCCGAAAGACTTAACTACACCTCAATGCAAAATGCTTATATCTTTATCTATATCGGTTTCATTATTGCCTTTGTTCAAGGCGGAATTGTGAGGAGAAAAGCGGCGAGTGTTGGTGAAAAGAAAATGGCGATGATTGGAATGATTTCTCTTATTCCTGGTCTGCTTCTTATTTCTGCTGCCTATTCAAATGCCATGCTTTATAGCGGATTATTTTTTCTGGCAGTTGGTTCATCAATGATTATGCCGTGCCTGACTTCTTTAGTAACAATCTATACGCCAAGCGCCGAGCAGGGGAGAAGTGTAGGGATTTTTAGATCAATGGGAGCATTGGCGCGAGTTGTTGGTCCAATATTATCTGCTATTGCTTATTACAAATATGGAGCTTGGGCACCGTATGTTTTTGGATCAGCATTTTTGTTGATGCCCATTTTGATGTTGACTCAACTTCCAAACAAACCGGCAGAAGCTGTCGGCTAATCCAGGAAGTAGGCGGAAGTTATTGCTGGTTTAACGAAGAAATGGATTTGATTTCTTTTCTTGATAAATGACAGTCGCTGGTCCGTGACCTGTGATTACTTTAGTTTCATCTGGTAAAACCAAAAGCCGTTCCTTAATTGACTTAATAATAAGTCTACTATCACCACCTGGTAAATCTGTTCTTCCAATCGATTGTTGAAAAAGAGTATCGCCTGCAAATAATTGAGGGATTTCAAAATAATCGCTATAAAAGCAACAAGAACCAGGAGTGTGTCCAGGAGTGTGAAGGGTGGTTAGAAATGTATTGATCTCGGGATCTGTAAAAGAAAAGATTTCACCATCAAAAAGATAAGCATCCAGCGGTTTTGGAGTTCCTACTTTTTGACCGAAAAAAAGTCCTTGCTGTGGGAGCATATCATAGAGGAATTGGTCTCCCTTATGAAGATGCATAGTAGCTCCTGTTGCAATACTAACTTCAGAGGATCTTCCGATATGATCGAAATGGGCGTGGGTATGCAAAAGTTTTTTAACGTTGATATTAAGGTCTTTAATCTTTTTTAAAATAAAGTCGAGGTCATTTCCTGGATCGATAATAATCGCTTCTCGAGTGCTATCAGAATATAGGATCGAGCAATTACAAGCGTAACTGCCTACGGGGAAACTGACTAAATTGAGAGAATTTTTTTTTAAGTTAATATAAAATCCTTTATTTTTAGGGTTATTAGCAAAATTTATAATTTAGTGATGAGTTCGCGGGCAATATTTAAGCCCGTGAGCTTTTCCATTTGCTCAAACCCGGGAACAGGATTAAATTCTAAAAAATAAAAATTATTTCCATCATCAATAATATCCACTCCACAATAATCCATTCCACTGAGACTTACTCCCCGCAGTGCTTCGTTTTGGATCTCAGTTGAGATTTTTTTAATGATTTTTCCCAAAGAACGCTTTGAGTTTCCTCGGAAATCTTCAATTATGGGCCGACGTTCTACGATTCCTATGATTTCATTTTTCAGAATAAAAATTCGCCATTCCTTTTTGTGTTCAATAAAAGGTTGAATAATGAATTTTTGATCTTTGATGGCATTAAAAGTTTCAAGAAGACTCTTCAATGATTGAAGACCATTTACCAAGTTTACTCCGATTCCCTGATTACCACGAACCATTTTTATAATAAATTTCTGGCCGGGGGAGAGGGTCGAAATGCTTTCCCAATAATTTTCATTCAGCTCTCCGCGGTAGCTAATTGATTCAATGCTGGAAAGTTTGTTCTGGCCAAAGAAAAGCATTTGCCTGTCTTTACTTCTAAAAGTCTCCAGCGAATGGAGGGGATTGGTTATCTTATACCCCAAATCACTGTGGTGCTGTGAAACGATCAAGTCAAAATCGTCATAGCGGATGCCTGTCGTTCGGTGGAAATAGAGGTCAGGGCGCTCTTTTTTAGCCGAGGGAAGAATATTGGTAGAGATTAAAAACTGGTAGGGGTTCAGCCAACTATTACCGTATTTAAGTTTATTGGCCTCTGTAAGCAAGCGTTTTGTAGTGTAAAGGTCGGGAGATTCGCTTGCTACAATAATATTTCTTTTATCTTTTTTAAGACCCATAATTATTACCAGAGGAAGGAATTCTTATGCTTGAATTCTTAGTTTGTTAATAGTTATAATATCACATTATGAAATCCCGTCATTCCAAAATTGTCTTCTTATCACTGGTCTTGGTCATTCTGTTTTCCAATTCTTTAAGTTTTGCTGAAACTCCTCAATTAACTCCGGCCCTTAGTAGTTTTTGTAAAAAGATGGACATTCAATTTAAAAAATATGGTTGGGATAGAAGTGAATGTGAAAAATATGAATGGATCCATGTTCGTAATTCGGTCGTTGGTGATCCTTTAACCTGGACTGTCTTTGGGGACACCAGTGATGAGGAGAAGCCAAGTTTTAAGCAAAAAGATGTTTCAATCATTATGTGTGGAGTTCACGGTGATGAAATTACACCAATAAAATTTTGCTTTGATATAATGTCTTATTTAAAGACAGTATATGCAGATCCAGAAATTTTTAAAAAAGATTTTTCTAATAAAATTGTTATTGTCGCTCCCTTGGTTAATCCGGATGCTTTTTTTAAAGTTCGTCCTTCGAGAGTTAATGCCCATGGTGTAGATGTAAACCGCAACTTCCCTACAAAAGATTGGGCACGGGATGCTAGAAGATTATGGATTTCAAATTTAAGAAAAGATAAAAGACGCAACCCTGGTCTGAAGTCTAATAGCGAACCGGAAGTTGTTTTCCAAATGAATCTGATAAAGCGTTATGCTCCAGATAAAATTATCTCTGTCCATTCACCATTGACCATGTTGGATTACGACGGACCAAATACGGTTGTCACAGGTCTGGTTGACGGGAACCGCGCCCACGAACTTTTAATTCAAATGAGTAAGGATGCTTCAGATTATAAGATCGAAAACTATCCTTTTTTTCCGGGCTCTCTAGGCAATTGGGCCGGTAAAGAAAGAGATATTCCAACATACACTTTAGAGCTTCCAACTTCCGATCCCGCCAGATCTGGTCAATACTGGAAATTGTTTAAGTCGGCCATTCATAATGCTGTTGCTCATGACCTTAAAGAAAAGAGCAATGTGAAGAGTGCAGAAAAGGGCGACGAAAAATCAGAAGTTAAAACAGATGGCATTCCCGTCGGCACTACTGCAAAAATTGAAGACCAAAAATCGGCCGAAGTAAAACCAGCAAAAACTGAATTAGTCGACTAGAACTCTACAACCTCCAGATCCTTGAAAATACTTATTAGCAAATTATTGTTGGCATTAATAGCTCAAGTTTTTGGGCAATGTATTCGATGAGACATATGAGAATAGTTATCCCTTCTCGTAAGGAGTCTTTATATGTTGGCCAGCTTTTCTGAGTTTAAGTTCTATCAGTCATTCAGAATTCCTGTAGAAGAAGCCGATGATCTAAGGTTTCTAGTTCAAATAGAAAGAGGAAAGGGGTCCAACGAATACATCAATGATGCGAAGTTGATTGATATCAGTTTGACTGGTTTTGGTTTTGCTACAGCAGAGCGAATTTCGGTTGGAAAAGAACTCTTGATTTCACTTCAATATAAAAAATATCATATTGATTTAACGGGAAGGATAGTGCGCGCATTTTCTCAGACCCTGGATGATCAAAAGATTATTTATGGAATCGAAATTGATGAAGATAAGGCCATTTCAAAATTTCTTGAACACTATATTATGGGGTTCTCTTCAGAACGTTTAAAAGATTGTTTAATCGATTCTGCGATCAAAGAGAGATACACCAAGGCCACTGATGGTTTTGAAGTCTTCTCGCTCCTATTATCGCTCTTTAAAGACATTACGCATTTTGGAGATAAAGAAGGATTTATCGAATCAATGCTGGAAGAAGTTATTCGTATTTTGAACGCTCAAAGAGCATCTCTCTTTTTAATTAATCCAGAAACAAATGAGCTCGAGGCCGTTTGCGCGCTTGGAATTAGAAAAGAACAATTAAAATTTGATTATCGAGTAGGAATCGCAGGTTCCGTTTTTACTACCGGAGTTGCCCTTAACATCGACACAGTTCACGATAGCACTCGCTTCAATGAAGCTTTCGATAAAAAATTGGGTTTTGAAACTCGTTCAATAATTTGTCATCCAATTCATAATGGAGAAGATAAAATTATCGGTGTTATCGAAGTTTTAAATAAACGTAACGAAGATCGTTTTACAATTGAAGATGAAAAGATTATGAAAGTCCTGTCTCTCATTTTCTCTTCCGTGTTTTATAATTTTACTCCTATGTCTGAGAAGTCTACAATCAGAAGATTTTCTGGCCCATTTGATAGAAAGAACGCTTTGATTGGTAGAGTTCCTCATGTCGCTTCTTTACGAAGCACAATTATGAAATTAAAAGATATTGAGGCCCCCGTTTTAATCTACGGAGAAAAAGGTGTTGGAAAATCGCTCTATGCAAAAATTCTACACGTTGAAGGTCAACGTGGATTGAAACCTTTTGAAGTGATTTATTGTGAGGATAAAGATCAAGAGGCAGTTGAAAAACTTCTTTTTGGACCTGAAGAAGCTGAATGTAGATTAATTGCTTGCAAGGGAGGAACGGTTCACCTTCATGAAATCTGGGCGCTTTCTATTAAAAGCCAAAGAAAGTTTCTGACTATTTTAAGAGACCGCCATATTCCAGATACTAAATTTAGTCTGGATGTCAGAATTGTTGCAACGACTACCAGAGACCTTGGTGTATTAGTAGCTAGTGGAGAGTTTGACCGCGATCTTTATGAGTTCCTGTCAAAGGCCACGGTTTTCATAGAGCCACTAAGAAGACGAGGAGATGATTTTGAACTACTCGTTGATTATTTCTTGAAAGTTGAATGTAAAAAACAGGGTCTTCTTCTTAAGTCTTTTGCTCCAAAATTAATGGAGAAATTAAAGAAGTACGATTGGCCAGGAAATATTAAAGAACTTAAGCAATCTGTTGAGCGCGCTGTTCTTTATAATCCTAAGGCCCATGTGATCACTGATATTGATATTCAAGATTCAGCGTCACCACTGGTCGATATTTCTGAGAAGAAAAGAATGTTTGGCGATCTACCATTTGTAAGTGATCACAATATTGCGCTAAAAGACCGTCTGGCCTTAGTGGAACGAGAAATGATCCACGCTGAGATCAGAAGAAGTAACGGGAATAAATCAAAAGCTGCAAAAGAAATGGGAATCAGCCGAGAGGCCCTTAGGAAAAAACTTTTGATGAGTACCGACATTTTAAAATCTCTCAATCTCTCTGAAGATGAGCGTTTGAGAATTCAAAAAGAGGACGACGAGTTTGCTTGTGCTGCTTAGTGGAGAATCTATTGAAGAATCGACTGGAGTCTCTGGGTGACCTTTTTAACGACATTTTTATCACATCTTAATTTTAAGGATCTAATCGATATTTTTATCGTGACGATCCTTATTTACCAATTATTATTAATTGTTCGTGGAACTAAAGCTGCTCAGATGATCGTGGGTCTTGGGGTCCTGTTTGGTCTTTTCTGGCTCGGTATTACCTTTAAGCTTTACTCACTCAATTGGGTGCTGGCCCATTTCTTCGATTCATTTTTTATTATCGTCATTGTGCTTTTTCAGGATCAATTCAGAAGTGCACTTGCCTCTGTTGGGACTAGTCGAAATCTTATTACGGTATTTGCTAAAGACGAATATGATTTTGAAATAGATGAAGTGGTTGAAGCTTCGGGGGCCCTTTCAAGAGAAAAAATTGGTGCCTTGATTGTTATTGAGAGAACTCATGGCCTTCTCAATTTCGTTAATACTGGTACTCGTTTGGATTGCCGTATTCATTCAGATATTATTTACTCTATTTTCGAATCGAGTTCGTCACTGCACGACGGAGCGATCATTATCCAAAATGGAAAGATATCTGCAGCGGGATGTTTTCTACCGCTTTCAAAAAACTTTGACATAGAACGCCACCTTGGGACTCGTCACCGGGCAGCTTTGGGGCTATCAGAAGTAACGGATGCATTAGTTGTTACAGTTTCTGAAGAAACAGGTAAGATTAATCTATGTGTTGAAGGAATTTTTTATCTTTGTAAAACTGAAAAAGAATTAGGCCAGTATTTGCGTCACATTTGGAGCAATGAAAGTTTAGACGGCACGCTCCGAGCGATTAAAACGAAAGATATGGTCCGTTAAAATAATGTAAAAATGATTAAATTAAATGAAACGTGAAACTGCACAACGACATTCACTGAAAATCATCGCCATCTTTTTTGCTGTGTCATTATGGTTTTATGTATTAAACAGCGAACCTATCCAAATAGAGAGAAAACTGGCCATTAATTATATCGTGCCAAAAGGTTTTGCCATTGCGAGTTTAAGCGAAAAAGAAGTCACGCTAAAAATTAAAGGTTCAAAGGCGTTCATTCAGAATATTTTTTCAAATAAAGAAAAACTTAATGTTGACCTGAATCCTTACTTTGCATCTTCTGGAAAATCTTTTAAAGTAAAATTCTATGCAAGCGATGTGACTATCCCTTTTGGCGTAGAAATTCTAGATATCTCACCTAAAGAAACCTCTATCGAGCTAGACCGTAATGTCATAATGGAAATGCCCATTAAAGTTCTCTATATTGGCGATGCTCCAAAAGATCGAAAAATTAAAGAAGTTGTCATTGAGCCTCAAAGCCTGATGATCTCCGGACCGATTGAGATTTTAAAATCTGTGTCAAGACTTGAAACTGCTCCCGTTAATCTAGCCTTGTTTAATAAAGACGAAGGCAGTACAACAGTGTCCCTAAGTGAGCTTGACCCACGTTTAAAATTTGAAGAGGGCCGCAAAGTAAGACTTAATTACAAGACACAACTATTGAATCCAAAACGTGCCATAAAAAATAATTTACAATAAAAACGAATATCAAAAAGTGATTTGATAAATATAGAAGAATGTTCAAAGGATTTTAAAATGTCGGAAAGAAAATTATTTGGAACGGATGGCATCAGAGGAAAGGCCAACGTCTATCCAATGACAGCAGAGATTGCAACTGCTTTAGGGCGAGCAGTAACTCATTATTTTCAATCAACCAATCCCACTAATACCAAACCCCTTATTATTGTCGGAAAAGATACAAGACTCAGTTGCTATATGTTAGAGATGGCCTTTGCCTCAGGGGTTTGCTCGCAAGGTGGAGAGGTAATTTTAACTGGTCCACTTCCCACTCCAGGGATTGCCTTCGTAACACACTCAATGCGTGCTGATGCCGGTGTTATGATTTCTGCTTCACACAATCATTTTCAAGATAACGGAATCAAAATTTTTGATGGGAAAGGATTTAAACTTCCAGACTCAGTTGAATTGGAACTTGAGCGCTTAGTTCTCAATTCAGATTCAATGCCAATTAAAACAGGATCTCAATTAGGGAATGCAGAGAGATTAAAAGAAGTTTATGGACGATACATCGTTCATGTTAAGTCTGCTCTTGCTTACGATTATGATTTGGATGGAATGAGAATTGTTCTCGATTGCGCCAATGGTGCTGGTTATAAAGTTACTCCAATGATGTTTCATGAATTAGGAGCAGAGGTTTTTCCACTTGGTATTTCTCCCAACGGTGAAAACATTAATAAGAATTGTGGATCTCTTCACCCTGAAGCCGCGCGTGCCGAAGTTTTAAAATACCGTGCTGATATCGGTGTTTGTATTGATGGTGATGGAGATAGAGTGACCGTCATTGATGAAGAAGGTACCATTATTGATGGGGATAAGCTTATTGGTCTCTTTGCTAAACTACTTTTATCACGCGGAGAACTCAAAAAAGGCGATACTGTAGTTGGTACAGTCATGTCCAATTTAGGTCTGGAACTTTACATAAAGTCTTTAGGGTTAAATTTTGTCCGCACCAAAGTTGGAGATCGTTACATCATTGAGTATATGCGATCTAATGGCTGTATCCTAGGCGGAGAGCCTTCAGGGCATATTATTTTTATTAAACATTCAACGACAGGTGACGGTGCCCTTGGGGCACTAAAAGTTATTGAATCGATGAAATACTTTAATCTTCCTCTTAAAGATTTAGTTGCAGAAATAGAACTTTTCCCTCAATTTATTAAAAATGTTATAGTGAAAAATAAACCGCCTCTTGAGTCTGTCGCCAGCATTCAAGAGGGAATTAAAAAAGCCGAAGAAAGATTACTTGGGAAAGGGCGAGTGCTTCTGCGCTATTCTGGAACTGAGTCACTATTGCGAGTAATGGTTGAAGGCAATATTGCCGAAACAGTCGAAGAAGAGTGCCAGCGCTTAATTGATATCGTAACAAAAGAAATTGGATAAATATATCTAGCTTAGGAGCATCTATGAATTCTGGGATTCCTCGTTTGGGAATAAATATCGATCACGTGGCAACCCTTCGGCAAGCTCGTGGTGAAGAGTATCCAAGTGTCGTTGATGCTGCTCAAGTTTCTCTTTTAAATGGAGCAGATCAGATTACAATTCATTTAAGAGAAGACCGCAGACATATTCAAGACTATGACGTCGAAGCCGTTAGGTTAGTGACTAAACGATTTGGAAAACCTCTCAATTTAGAAATGGGAGTTAATCCCGAGATTGTTGAAATAGCTATTGCCTCAACTCCAGAATGGATTTGTATCGTGCCTGAAAAGCGCGAAGAAAAAACAACTGAAGGTGGTTTGGACTTATTAGATGATAATAATTTTATTCGTATTGAAGATGCCGTAAAAAAATTAAAGGCTTCTATTAAAGATGTAAAAATCTCGCTTTTTCTTGAAGCAAAAATGGAAACACTCGCGCGCGCAGTGGAGCTTCCCATTGACGCAGTGGAAATTCACACCGGAGAATTTGCTAAAGTTTTTGCCAATGGAGATGATACTTCTCAATTTATTGAGCAATATAAAAGTGCTCATGAATTTCTAAAAAGCCATAAGGTTGCCTGCCACGCGGGTCATGGCCTGACAGATGAAAGCGTAGTGCCTCTTTTAGAAAGTAACATTTTTGAAGAGTACAATATTGGACATTGGATAATTTGCCAATCACTTTTCAAAGGCCTTGCTGACACCGTTAAAAATTTGAAGGCGACCTTCGACGCTCATCCTATAAAATAAAAACAGAAGGCCTACTATGAGTTCAATTCGCGAATGGAAAAAAGTTTTAGAATCTGATCTTGCCAATATAGCAACAGAGTTAAAAGAAGTGGTTCAGCCTCCTTGCGTGATCATTCTCGAAGGCCCTGTAGGTGCCGGCAAAACTACATTTACCAGAGCGTTCATTGAGCGCGATAAAGCCGCAAGCCCGACTTATTCACTAATCAATGAAATTGATAATATCGTTCACGCTGATCTTTATCGCATTGAAAAAAAAGAAGAGCTAATTCATTTAGAAATACCCATGTATCTTGAAGAGAAAGATTATTTTTTAATCGAGTGGGGCATGCCTTACCTTTATGAACTTCAACGAATTATCGGTGATGAGTTTAAGTTTTATCAATTGAAAATTGAGATCAATGAACAGAAAAGTCGGAACTTTTACCTTAATAAAATTTCCTAAAATATAATTACCAGTGGGCAAAAAATACCGACAAAAACACTTTTGTATATTTATTTTTAGGCAATAATAGGCGATGAATCAAGTGACCTAATTCATCGGTTTTATTGGGGAAAATCATGATTACGACGCTTAAGACTACCTTAATTTCAACACCTTACAGCGTAAAGACAGTAATTTGTTGATTGACTTCGAATCCTTTTACTTGTCATACTATTCTAGGTAGAAACGATTCTGAAGGAATTTAGAATTAGTTTAATGGGAGAAAGCAAGGATTGGCTTTCTCAAGTAGACGCACACATTTTCTAAAGAATTTTATCTAGACAGCTACCTAGCAATTGGATTTTTTATGGAGGAAGACCAATGAGACTTACATCTAAAGGACGTTACGCAGTTAGAGCAATGTTAGACCTTACCAGCCATTCAAATGGTAATCCGGTAAGATTACAAGAAATCTCAACAAGACAAAACATTAGTTTGCACTATTTAGAGCAACTTTTCAGAAAGCTAAGAAATGGCCAAGCTGTTAAGTCGGTTCGTGGACCAGGTGGTGGATATGTTCTTGCGAGAAACATGGACCAAATCACAATTAAAGACGTTCTAGAATGTGTTGGGGAAAACATCAATCCAGCTAGAGACATCGTAGGATCAGAAGCAGAAACTGCGAATTCACTTGAATTCCATCTTTCTAAAAACTACTTCATGAACCTTGGTATTATCATGAAAGAATACTTAGCAACGACTTCTCTTGGCGATCTTGTTAGAAAGTCAAAAGAAACTGAAATTGAAGCAGGGATTGGTCAAAACAATTCTGAAACACACGCTCAGTCGGGAATTATGACTTCTTCGATTAGAAATCCAATCGGAGAGATCAATCAGTAGTCGATACTATTTTGATTATAATGCAACCTCCCCACTTTCGAAGAAGGTCATAGGCTTTCTTCAAGGTGGGGAGTTTTTATTTGGAAACCCCTCTTCTCTTCATCAAACCGGAAAAAAATCTCGTAAATATATCAATGAGACAACTGATTATTTATTCCAAACATTTTCCTTAGACCCAAAAGACTTTAATCTTTTTTATCATTCTGGGGCCACGGAGGGGATCAATACCTTTTTTAAAGGAGTGGCCCTAAAATATTTTAAAGAAAAAAAAGTCGCGAGTTTTTTCTTCTCAACTGTAGACCATGCGTGCGTGGTGCTATTAAAAGACGACTTAGAAGCACTTGGGCATCATGTTTTCTTTTTTGAGGTAAACCGTGAAGGACTATTCGATACGCAAGAATTAATAACTAAAATTAATCATCAACAGCATCTAGGCCATGAATCCTTCATAAACTTTACCTATATAAATAATGAAACTGGAATCGTTTGGCCTCTCTCGCTGGCCTTAAAGATAAAAGAAGAAACCAATGCCTTCTTGCATGTAGATGCAGTTCAGTTAGTCGGAAAAATCTCCAACTGGAACCATCTTTCTCCCGTGCTTGATGCTTATACTTTTTCTGGTCATAAATTTGGTGCATTAAAAGGAGTTGGATTTTCTTTTGTAAAAAATGACTTGAAATTCTCTCCCTTGCTTGTTGGTGGTAATCAACAACTCGGTCTGAGACCTGGCACAGAAAATGTCATTGGCATTTATTCATTAAAACTTGCTTTGGAAGATATTAAAGAGCATTTCTCGGCGACAGAGCTGTTGGAAGCGAAAAATGAGATTGAATCTAAATTGATTAATCTCATTGGCACAAAAGGTGAGGTTGTTGGATTTCATTCACCAGAAAGAAACCTCAATACTATTTTTTTGGTTTTACATGGCCAAAAAGCAGAAATTTTAAGTGCCAAATTTGATCTTCAGAAAGTTGATCTCTCGACAGGATCGGCCTGCTCTTCTGGTATTATTAAAGAAAACCGTATTCTCATGAGTATGGGGTATAGTTTTGATGACTCTCGTTCATCACTTCGTTTTTCTTTTTCACCTTTGATGAAAAAATCAGAGGCCCAAAAATATTTTGAAAAAATAGAAAGTGTTTTTAAGGGTATTCTTCATTAGATGGTAAGCGAACTACAAATAAACAGACCTATATATATAAGGGGTGATTTACACCCCTTATATAATTAATCTTAAATTATCTTCATCTATCTTCTGCGATCGCCACTTAAGCGTAAAATCATCATGAAAAGGTTAATGAAATCTAAATAAAGAGTAAGTGCTCCAAGAATAGTTGCTCTTCCTTTATCTTCTTCATTAAAAGTCTGACGGCCAATCATTTTAATTTTTTGCGTATCATAAGCTGTGAGTCCAGCGAATACTAATAGACCGATTAAGCTATAGGCTAAACCTGCTGCACCACCCATCATGCTCGGAAAGAACATTGAGAGCAGAGAAAAACCAATCATTCCAAAAAGACCCATCATACAAAAAGATCCAACAGGGCCCAGATCTTTCTTAGTGAAATAACCAAAAGCTGTAAGGCCTCCAAAACCAATTGCTGTGGTAAAAAATGCAGATTGAATACTTGCAGCTGTGTAGATCGCAAAGATTACTGAGAAAGTTACACCGGTAAGTGCAGAGTAAAGAAGAAACAGTGCTGTTGCAGTAAGAACACTCATGCGATTGATTAAACCGCTGATTGAAAGAACTAAACCGAACTGAGCAATTATAACTACCCAGAAAAGGGCGCGGTTTTGCATTATTGTTTGGACTAAACTTTCGTTAGTTCCAATAAATGAAGCCACGAATCCGGTAATCAATACTCCGATCGACATCCATTGATAAACTCTTGTCATGAATGCAGCGTTTTCTTTTGCGACTACATCACCTTCTGTAAAAAACTGGCCATTTTGGTTTGCCATATAAAAACACCCCTGGTTCAAATAAGCTTGAATAGCTTGATTATACTCTTAAAATTTAAAAAATTAAGCTTTTTTAGATCATCAGTTATGGCCTAAAGAGCACCTTTTAGCGCCGGAAGAATTTCTTTAATGCCTGCAGCAATCATTTCAATAGACATTGATAATAGAATCAGACCCATTATACGAGTCATGACATTCAGTCCTATTTGCCCTAGACGCTCACCAATATTTTCGGCGTAACTTAAAATAATTTTGATCAGTACTCCAATCAGAATCACCATGATAATAGCGACTACCCAGTGGGCGGTTGTCGTAAAGTTTTTAGCGTGAATGATGGACGTTGAAATAGCACCCGGCCCCGAGAGTAAGGGGATGGCCAAGGGAATAATTCCAATTTCTCTTTCAAAATCAAATGAGCGAATTTCTTCAGTATTAATTTTGGTCGTTGATTGATGGCCCGAAATCATACTGAAGGCCATGGTAAATAGAAGAAAGCCGCCACCAATAGTAAATGAGGCAACAGAGATGCCAAAAAAATTGAGAAGCAGCTGACCAAATAATAAACTAACTAAAATTGTAATGGTGCAAGCGGTTGCACAAGTATTAGTTACATTTTTGATATTGAGATTTTTATGATTTTTGGTGAAACCTAAGAAAACAGGAATCGCTCCCAGTGGATTGATAATTGAAATTAAAGTTATTGAAAATTTTACGACATCACTAAAAGCTTGATTCATTCTTATCATTTCCATTTATTTTCTCAGTCCTTTTAATTTAGATAGTACTTTGTCGATGGTTCTTTTTGATTCTTCAATTTTTAGAAAATATGAAGCTGTAAAATAGCTTACACCAAAAAAAGAAAATATGATTATTGCTGAAAATACAGGTTGCATATGAGTAAAGTGTTTTACCGCCAGACCAACTGCTGAAGCGATAATGGCACATACCCATAAAGAAATTTGATAAGTAATTTTTAAACCAGTGTCGCCAATTTTTTTATTAAGTGCACGTCTAAGTAAATAAAACTCAACCCACCCTGATAGGCCAGCTGAAGCTGTAAGACCGGCAGTTCCAAAGCTTGCATCAAGGCCTAAAAGGCGAGGCAAGGGGAAGGCAAATAAATAACCTAGGGACGTGGTTAGAAAAACGCGGATAAAAGCAAACTTCAATGGAGTTTTGGTATCTTTAATCGAATAAAATGTTGATGAATAGAGCCGCCCCATTGTTGAAGCTAAGAGACCTATTGTCGAGCCAATTAAAACCATCCATACATAATTTACATCATCGAGTTTAAATTTTCCCGACTGGAGAATGGCCGCAACCAAAATATTACCAAGAAAAATAAAAGCGCAAACTGAAGGAATAATAAAAAAAGCAATCTTTTTAAGACCGGCCTCAAGTCGTGATCGCAGATAAATATTAATTTCTTCAACAGTTCCTTTTATAGAGGACATAGCAGGGAGTTCAGAGGCTGAGATACTCATGCCAAAAAGAGAAATGGGTAAAAGATAAAGGGTTTGGGCATAAGCAAGTGTGGAAACTGCTCCCATTGGAAGTAGACTTGCAAGCATGCTATCGATATAGGCAGAAAGTTGAATGACCCCGCGAGAAATAACCACCGGAAAAAAATTTCTGATAATAATTCTGACATTGGCAATTTTTGTATTGAGTGAAGGTTTAAAATATTTAAGTAATTTTAAGGCCGAGGGCATCTGAACGGCCAATTGCAAAAAGCTTCCTGCAACCAAACCATAGGCTAATATTTCGGCGAGATTATATTGAGTATTGCCTGATCCAAAAATGAATAAGGTGACAATCATCGTTGCGTTCCAGACAACTGGAGCAACATACGAAAGAAAAAATTTACGATGACTATTAAGAATTCCTAGACACCAGGCACACATGACTAAAAGTCCAGTTCCTGGAAAAATAATCTGCACGATTTTGATTGTTAGTATTCTTTTTTCGTCCTTAAATCCAGGGGCCACTACATCAATGATAAATGGCGTCGCAATAATTCCCATCAAAACAATAAGCGAAATAATAATAAACAAAAGACTTCCAATAATTGAAGCTACACGAGCTGCTTCAAGATGATTTTCCTGATTCTTTTTTTCATTATGACTATCGGCAATTAAATTGGCATAGACTGGAATGAATGAAGCGGAAAGAACGCCTTCTCCAAAAAGGTTTTGTAAAAAATTAGGTATTTTTAGGGCGGCATTGAAAGCGTCCCCGGCATCTGAGTTACCAAAGTAATGGGCAAAAACTCGAACTCGAATTAAACCGGAAATACGGCTTAAAAATATTCCAAGACCTACTAGGAAGGCTCCACTTCTTTCATTTTCTTTTTTTTGAGTCATACCTAATTAAAGTCAGAATCACTTAAAAATTCAACAACTTTCTGATTACTTAAAGATTAAGCACGAAAGCTGAGACTTTCATTTTTAAGGCGATATTTTTTTGGTACTCAGGAATGGGCGCCACATTCCACCACCATTCTTTTATGGGGACTGGAAAAGAGAAGTTGATATAAGGAGTTTCACTTTCTATAACTCGCCCTTGTTTATCTTGCAGAACAGTTTCAGTATCTGTGATCAAAATGACAGGACAGGAAAACTTTTGAAGATAGAGAAAATGATCGAAAGTTACTTGATTGGCAAAAAGATCGAGCTCTTCTGCAGACAGCTTCGGTCTTGCCTTCTTCTCTAAAAAATTCCTGAGATGATAGGAGAGTTGAGAAAGAATATTGGCCGAAATGACCAGATCATAGTTTTGGTCCAAAAATTGAGAAGGCATTTTATTAACCACTTTTCTGCTTTTTAATAATTCACTTTCGAGTTCCGTAATATCGGCTTCAATAAAATGCACATTTTTGTGCTGAGAGTATCGTTCTTTGGTAGATTTTAAATGAACCACATCGATCAGATCAACTTTTTCAAATGACCTCGCTAATAGCTCGAGAGGAATTTCATGAAGGGGACCCGAACCCAAAACTAAAACAGAAGATTTTCCAGAGCACTTGTTCATATTTTCAGTTATAAAGTTTTTGCATAACGTTCTATGACTAAGCCAGTAAGATCGACAGCGTTTTTCTCTTTCAATTAAAGCGATTGATTCATAAAGATGGCCAAAGACCCGAGCTTCGCGGGTTTTATAAGAATTGAAATAGGCGATAAGTTCACATATCAAAAAGACTCCCTTCTTTTTTGATTGTTATTGAAATTCACTAAGCCACTTTTTTACCCGATACTTTGAAATTGATATAATTGACGTAAGAGGGGATGCGGGCCTGAATTAAATCCCATAAAATTTTTTCATCGAATCCGTCTATCTTAGCACTTTTAACTAATTGTGAGATTTTTTGATCGAGAATTTCATAGTCTATCGTCAGTCGGTAGACGTGTTCGCTTTCAACCAGGGCCTCTTCAATTTCATCTTTGTATTGAGCAATTAAAGTTTCTAGAAATCCTTCTTTGGTCATACTCATAAATTTCCTTTAAGCAAATATACTTATCTGAGTATTCTTGTCGGAAACTAGGATCATAAACTTTAGTTAGAAATTAAAGATTTTTATGGCGCAGAATAAATTCAACCCTGCGATTAACATTTATACCCTTGGATTCCTCTTCAGAAGAACTGACGGTGCTTGATTCAGCAGAAGGTACCAGTTGATCAGGGCGCACTCTAAAGTCTTTGATGAGAGAATTACGAATGGACATGGCCCGTTTAAATGCGAGCTCCCAATTGGCCTGGTCAGTGTCGCCTTCGCCTTTTTCAGTATGGCCAATAATAGAGACACTTCCTTCGTAATTTTTAAATACGTCGGCAAGCTTCGCTAAATATTTTTTTCCTTCATAGGAAATTTCAGTAGAGCCAAATTGAAAAAGAATATTTCCAGGGATCGCAAATTTTAAATACTCTGCTGTGAAGTCTTCACTAAAAGCATTGCCATCAAAGAGTTCAGTGACAAGTTTACTTAATACTTTATGCTCTTGAAGAAAGACTGGTTTCGGACGAGCAGGTTCAGCGATTTCTTTTTCATCGAATTGACCTTCCCCACCGCTTAAGACCGAGTTGTTTGAATTGGGAGTATTACCAGTTTTCCCAAGAGAGTCACTTCCACCTTTAAAAATTGTAACAGTGGTGAAATAATTGGCAATCGCTTTTTTAGTTTCTTCATCAGCACCCATTAGCCACATAACAAGGAAAAAACACATCATGGCGGTCATGAAGTCCGCAAAAGCAACTTTCCAAGCACCACCGTGAGCACCGGCGTGACCTTTATTAATTCTCTTGATGATTATGGGCGCTTTTTCATCGGCCATTATGAACAATCCTCATTATTTCGATAAAATTATTTTTTACCCGCATTCGCTGTAGCTTCATCGACTTCTTTAAAAGTTGGTCTAAATTCAAGGGGGATTGAACGGCGACCAAATTCGGCACAAACTTTTGCGTTTACTCCTTTAGCATAAGCGAGAAGACAGATTTTTGCCGTATTAACAAATTTTGCCTCTTCCCCCATGATTGTTTCAATTTTAGCGACCATTGGTTGGATAAATCCATAGGCAATTAAAATCCCTAAAAGTGTACCAACCAGGGCCGAACCAACCGAGTGACCGATAACTTCTTTACCTTGATCCAGTTTACCCATGGTGATAACAACCCCAAGAACGGCAGCAACGATCCCCAGACCTGGGAAAGCGTCCCCTGTGCGATTGAGAGTCGCAACCAGGTGATGGTCGGCTTCATGAACAGCATCTAAATCGGAATTCATTAGATCTTCGAGATCATATGGAGAGAGTGAAGAAGCAATCTGAACTTTTAAAGTGTCACAGATAAATTCGATAGCATGATGATTATGTAAAACGGCCGGGTAGCGTTTGAAAATTTCTGATGTTTCAGGATTTTCAACATGAGGTTCGATCGATATAGGATTGGCCGATGCCATCTTTATTAATTCAAACATACATTGAATCATTTCAATATAAGATTTCTTGCTGACTCCACTTCCTTTTAAAAGTTGCAATATTCGTTGAACGATTTCTTTGAACATGTGCGGGCTCCCGCATATGATCAGTGTTCCAAGTGCAGATCCGCCAATGATGAGTAGTTCAAGTGGCTGAACTAAAGCGGCAATATTACCACCTTCAAGTACAAATCCCATGATCACACAGATAAGAATAAAAACACCACCAACAATTGACATCATAAAACATTCCTCCAAAGAATTACCTACTTATCGGAGGTGAAAAGTTAAAGCTTTAAAATAAGAACAAGGGTTTACCATTTCGGATGAAAGTGAAAAAGCATGAGTGATCGACTCGGTCATTAAAACGAGGAAAAGCTATTCTGGTGGACTTTTAGGTAATTCAAAACAAAAATATTTCTTATGAAATCAAAATTATCATTTTCGCGGCGGCTTCAGAACTTTCCTTTAATAGGCGCATTTTTCGCTCAGATAATTAGTTTGATTTTGATAAAAATTGGTATTCAAACCTTCCACTATCATTTGCCAATAGTCGCGTTTGCTTTTTTTCAAGCAATGCTTTCAACAATTATTACGCAGGCAATTTTTAAATTACCAAAATGGTTTTTTATTATTTCATTTTTATTTCCCATTTTTTTGATTTTGGGCCCTCAGTATTTTCAGATTTCTCGCGGGATTTATGGGGCCCTCTTTTTATTATTGGCCCTTACTTTTTCACACACTTTAAAAGAGCGTGTGCCACTTTATTTAACAAATCAAAAAACTCATGATGCATTAAAAAAAATTGTAGATGATACCAGTGCAAAAGCTTTTCTCGATTTAGGATCGGGATTAGGCGGAGTGGTCCGAGCAATTGCTGAGAAAAAGGTGACTTCTGTGGGAGTTGAAACAGCACCTCTTTTATGGGTCCTTTCATCGCTTGCCTCCATTTTAACTTTTAAAGGAAATATTTTGCGTCAAAATATTTGGAATACTAAACTTCATGAATATGATGTGGTTTATGCTTTTTTATCGCCGGCCATCATGAGCAAGTTATTCTATAAAGTGAAAACAGAAATGAAAGCTGGCAGTTTATTTGTTTCAAACAGTTTTGAAGTTGTAGGGACCGAGCCCGATGAGATCTGGCAATTAGACGATGTCAGACAAACGGTGCTTTATTTTTATCGAATAAAAAAATAGTTTAGTAAGCTCTTGGTTTCTAATCCTCAATCCACTCCACGTCGTCATGGATAGTCACTCCTGAGACAGTGCGTTCTTTTTCTTTTTTAATAAAAGGAAAATTTACCTGTGTTGTACCCTCAAAAGTTTCTTCGAAGGCGATTGTGATGGTTCGAGGGGCACTTTCCATCAGAGTTTTTAAGTATTGCCCATTTTTTATTGTGTCTGGAAATGAAGTTTCATCAACTTCTTCCCTTTCAATTTCCATCATAGGGCGTGAGGAAGTATTTTTAACGACTAACGCCGCCTGGATTTTGTCCCTTGGAATTTCACTGGTCATATTCCATGATCCCATATGGAAATAGTCTAAATAGAAAACCGATTTTTCATATTTTAATTTTCTTGGGATCAAAAGAGACTGCATAAATTTTCTAGTAGAGGGATCCTTGGCCTTTTTTGCCAATTTTTCAGCCAAATGGCCGTCTTCTACCCGAATAATATAGGCACCAGGGTTTTTAGTGGACTGAAATAAGAGGTATTGAAACCCTATGCTAAAGAGAGTGAAGAGTTTTTGCTGAGGAAGATGGACATGGACTGCATCTGTTTCGATGAGAGTTTTGACACCTTCGTAAAGATCCTGTTTGCTCAGATCGTTGCTCATAGAAAGTATTACCTTTTTAGAAAAATTAATGTTGTCGGCCTTTTGTCCAAAATTCGGACGAGAAAAAATTTTTAGTAAGTTTTGATGGTCTTGTCAATTTGTTTGTAATGCTTTGAGTTCATAATTAGGCCGATAGTTTTCTTAATTTTTCTGGGGTAGGTAATGCGTTCTTCATTGACTCATCTCTCTAAATTACCTATGATCCGAGCTTAAAAACAATTTTTTAAAAGACTATTTTAAATAAATTTTACGTAAATTTTTATAACCATTCTTGGTTTAATTTTGGAGAATAATTATGAAACTAATGGCAAGAACCAGAAACATTGGGATCTCTGCGCACATCGACTCAGGAAAGACGACTCTTACAGAGCGTATCCTTTTTTACTGTGACAAGATTCACAAGATTGAAGACGTTCGCGGTGGTGGTGCTGGGGCAACTATGGACCACATGGAACTTGAAAAAGAAAAAGGGATCACGATCACGTCAGCAGCTACAACTGTTTACTGGAAAGGGATTGCGGAAAAAGGAATTACATACGCAGACGGTGTAGATAAAGAATGCCGAATCAATATTATCGATACTCCGGGCCACGTTGACTTTACAGTTGAAGTTGAGCGCTCACTTCGCGTTCTAGACGGAGCGATTCTTGTTCTTTGTTCTGTTGCTGGTGTTCAGTCTCAATCAATTACTGTTGACCGTCAGATGAAACGTTACTCTGTTCCTCGTATGGCCTTCTTAAATAAGATGGACCGTATGGGAGCTAATCCTCATAAAGGTGTTGCTGCTCTAAGAGAAAAACTTTACCACAATGCAGTTCTTATGCAGCTTCCAATTGGAGCTGAAGAAAATTTCATTGGGGTTGTCGATCTAATTACAAGAGAAGCTTACTATTTTGACGGGGAAAACGGAGAGAAAGTTAGGGCCGAAGCAATTCCAGCAGGAATGGAAGCTGAGGTAGAAGAGTACAGAGAAAAACTTCTTGATGCTGCTTCAAACTTTGACGATGCAATGGTTGAGAAAATTCTTGAAGGCGGAGATATTTCTGAAGAAGAAATCCACAATGCTATTAAAATTGGTACACAGTCTTTAAAGTTAACGCCAGTTTTCATGGGATCAGCTTTTAAGAACAAAGGGGTTCAACTTCTTCTTAACGCTGTGTCAAGATATTTGCCATCTCCACTTGTTTGTAAAAAACCAATCGCTATCGATAACGATACAAAAGAAAAAATTGAACTTATTCCAGATGGGAGTAAGCCACTTGTTTGTATGGCGTTCAAGATTACTGACGAGCAATTCGGACAGTTAACTTATACTCGTATTTACCAAGGGACTTTAAATAAAGGTGACACGATCACTAACACACGTACTAAGAAAAGAGTGCGAGTAGGTCGTCTTGTTCGTATGAATGCGAACGCTCGTGAAAACATCGAGACAGTAGGACCTGGTGACATCATTGCAATCATCGGTATCGACTGTGCTTCAGGGGATACTTTTGTTGGTGACGAGAAGCTAGATCATATTTCTTGCGAAGGGATGCATATTGCAGCAGCTGTTATCGAATTATCGATTTCAGTTAAAGATAAAGATCAACAAACTCGTCTTTCAAAAGGTCTTCAAAGATTCATGAAAGAAGATCCAACTTTCCATGTTTTTACAGATGAAGAATCTGCTGAAACTCGTATTGCTGGTATGGGGGAGCTTCACTTAGAGATTTACGTAGAAAGATTAAAACGTGAATACAACTGTGATGTTCAAGTTGGTGCACCTCAAGTTAACTACCGTGAAACTATCAGAACTGAAGCTAAGTTTGACTACCTTCATAAGAAGCAAACTGGTGGATCTGGTCAATTCGGACAAGTTGTTGGGATGATCAAGCCATTATTAGAAGAAAATAAAGAAGACGAAAAACAGGTCTTTAAATTCTATAACGAAATTAAAGGGGGATCTATCCCTAACGAATTTATTGCTTCATGTGAAAAAGGATTCAACGACGTTATGGACAAAGGTCCACTCGGAGCATTCCCTTTAATCAACGTTGAAGTTTATCTTCAAGATGGTCGTTACCATGATGTCGATTCATCTGACTTGGCGTTCAGAATTGCTTCAAGAATGGCAATGAGACAAGCGGTTAAAGCTGCATCTCCCGTTATCCTTGAGCCAATCATGAAAGTAGAAGTTGAAACTCCAGATGAATATCAAGGGGGCGTAATTGGTGACCTTTCTTCTAGAAGAGGGATCATTCAAGCTTCTGAATCAAATGATACTGGAGAAGTTACAATCAACGCTCTGATCCCGTTATCAGAAATGTTTGGTTACTCTACTGTTCTTCGTTCGATGTCAGCTGGTAAAGCGTCGTACACAATGGAATTCGCAAAATATGCTGAATGTCCAAATAACGTAGCTGAAAAAGTTATTGCAGAAAGAAAAGATAAGCTAGCTGCTCAAGCAGAATAGTTTTAAAGGCCTCCCCTTGCGGGAGGCTTTTTTTTGTCTTATTTTGTCCTGTCCTTTAGGCCCCACCTTTTTTTATTGAGAAGACATGATAGAATGACCTAATACTTCTAGTAGAGGGGCTTATGATAGAAACGTCTCAACTTCAAACCTTAGTGGCCGTGACCCGCGCAAAAAGTTTTTCCAAAGCGGCCGAAAATCTCGGAGTTACTCAGTCGGCCATTAGTCAGAGTATCAAAAATCTCGAAAGCAAATTAGAAATCAAAATTTTTAAACGCTCTGGTAAAAATGTAGTCCTTACTCCTGAAGGGGAGAGACTTTATCAATTCGGAGCACATTTTATCTCTGAGATGAAGGATACTCTTGATGATCTGCAAAGTGATAAAGATACCATGCGGGGAAAAGTTCGAATTGGAACACTAACAGGTATTGGAAAAAGTTGGCTGGCCCATGAAATCGTCGAATACGCCAAAGAGAATCCGGACCTAAGATTGAGTGTGCGAATGGGACACCAGGAAGAGTTGCTTGCTGATTTTGAAAACAATCTATTGGATATTTTAGTGCTTCCTGAGGATGAACTTCCTACTCATGGAGAGCGTGAGTTTTTCCTAGAAGAGAAGTCGACTTTAGTTTTTCCTAAAGATCATGACGATTTTAATTTTAAAACCAAGCTTACTTTAGCAAGGCTTGAAGAGTTACCAACTGTTTTATTTGAAAAAGATGACCATCTTTTTTTTAAGTGGTGCCGCTCTAAATTCAAATCTACGCCTAAAAAAATAAATGTCCGTTTTACGGTTAACTCTCACGGGCATATGCTTCAAGCGGTCTATGAAGGATTAGGGATTGCCGTGGTTCCTAATCATGTTTTAAATCGTTCATATTTTAAAGATAAGGTTTCAACTCTCGGGGGAGAGTTTGAAATTCCTAGCGGAAAACTTTATATTGTTTATCAGAAAGAGTCTGAAAATCTGCTCCGTATAAAAAATACGATAGACCGCCTTCTTTCACACCGTGATACTTTTAAGATATGATTACAAAACTTTTGTCTTCTGAAATTCGCTTATTTTTAGAAGACATAGAGAATCTTGGTTTTTCATTGTGTTTAGTTGGTGGGATTACCAGAGATTATTTTTTAACTAATAAATTGGGCGTTGATTTAGATTTAGAAATTCGATCAGCTCCGGGCCTTGATATTTCTGTGGATACCTGGCCTTCCTATTATAAAAAACTTCACCGTTATTTAATTGAAAAGAATATACGTTATACCGAATTGCCTTACTTGATCACTCGAGTTTGTTTTGCGGAAAAAAATTTTGAGTTCTCCTCGCCCAGAGAAGAAGTTGATCTTCCTGGAAATTATACTCATCATCATTTCCAGGCGATACTCGATCCCAAATTATCTTATGATCTTTCTTTTAAAAGACGGGATTTTACAATTAATGCGATCGGAATTGAGTTGCATTTAAAATCTCCTCTATCTGAAAAACTTATTGATCCTTTTAATGGTCTAGATGATTTAAAAAATGGAATTTTGAGAAATATAACCGAAGAATTTTTTCTTGATTCAGTTCGCTTTTTACGCCTGATTCGTTTTAAGTTAAAATTCGAAAATTTTGTCATCGAAGATAAACTTTTTTCAAAAATTAATTTTTTCAATCTCTCAGCACTTTCAATTCATCATTTTAAAGAAGAGCTTTTTAAATCTCTCCCTGGCAAATTTTTAAACTTATTTTCTCATTTAGTGCTGTCAAAAAAATTAGTGATCCCTGAAGATTTTAAGTTTTTTACAAAATATACTTTTCCTGACTCCCTCTCGACTAAAGAGGAATTATTGGCCTATGTCTTTTTACAAAATGAAGACGACGCTGGTAAAGTTTCATCTTTTTTTTCAATGCCCGAAAAAAAGTTAAAGGACTTAAAATCTTTTACTACTTCCTTTGATGCGATCCAACAAATGCATAAAGAAGATTTTCTCAGTATATTAAAACTGCCAACGGAAGAAGCACTTAAGCATGAATTATTCAAAGACTTAAAAAATTTAGATGAAAAAAGAGAATGGCAGTTTATTTTAAATTTGGGATTAGAGGGAAATGCAATATTAATTGATTGGAATAATTGGAAAAATATCAAAGTAAGTACAACTGAACTTAGTTTACTTGCCCCCTCCCTGCGTTCATATTATCAATATTATAAAACATTAAAAAAGGTTTTATTAAATGATTGAGATTTCAAAAATAAATACTATTGAAGATAAAATGGAATTTGAAGACATTGTTTTTCAAGTTAAGTCTATTTTTTATGCCTCTTCTTCACTGAAAGAATTTTCCTCACCGGAGAGGAAAGAAGCATTCTTTAAAAGATGGTGTGGTGATTATATTTCGCTTTTTCCTGAACAATTTACGCTCATGACTGAAGACAAAAAAGTTTTAGGATATTTGAGCGGATGTATGGACTCTTCATCGGCCATCTCAGTTCTTGAAGTGCCGGGTTTTAATCTTTTTAGCGATCTTTTCAGATCTTATCCTGCCCATTTTCATATAAATTTTCGTCCGGATTGCCGAGGACGAGGCCTGGGTAGTCAATTGGTTGAAGGTTATTGCGAAGATTTAAGAGAACAAGGAATTACGGGAGTTCACTTAGTGACTTCTCCTGGCGCCGCAAATATCATTTTTTATCAACGCTTAAGTTTTAGACATGAAGTTAAAAGAGAATTTAATCAAATGTGTCTACTTTTGATGGGGCGTTTACTGGAGTAATAAAGGCCATTATTAACCTCAGTAGAATTCAATTTAGTTTTGTGGTATGCTAGCTATAGAGGTTAGTTTTATGGTCGATTTACAATCTATTCTGGCCGAACATCGCTCCAAAAAAAAAGGGGATAGCTCTCACAATAAAGGTGGAGTCGGAACCGTACTGAAACCTACATCCTCAGAAATTCCAGATATTTTCTTTGATAAAATCATTGTCGATTATAAGTTAAGTCGCATCGAAATTTTGGTTCTTATGTATATCTATCGCCGAGTATGGTGCTTTCCCAATCTCCATCGTTCACATGGGATTTCACAAATGATGTCCCATACTGAGATGGCAAAGAATATAAGCGTTGCTATTGAGGATGTCTATTCGGCCCTCAGAAAGCTGGAAGAGTACGATATGATACGTACGATAAGGGCCGGTCAATATTTTTCACGTCGCTTTTTTTCTAAAGAAATGGATGAATTGTTTGAACAAATGTATGACGATTTCGAACTCTAAATTCGAATTCTTTACTTCCAAAATAATTCATGATCTCCTTATTTTAAATTATGAAACTGTTATGTAAGGGGACTATTTTGAACTCAATCACAAACCACCCAGAGCTTCTTGCTCTTCACAAATCCATTTCTGAACACTCTATGTACAACAAAATTTTAACCGTCAGTGATTTAAAAATTATGATGGAAACCCATATCTTTGCTGTTTGGGATTTTATGTCTCTTTTAAAGCGCCTGCAAAGAGAGATAACTTGTGTGGAGCTTCCTTGGAAGCCGAGTCCTTATCCTGGTAAAATAGTTCGTTTAATTAATGAAATTGTTCTTGGTGAAGAAAGTGATCTTGATCAAAATGGTGAGGCCATCGATCATTTCAGCCTCTATTTAAAAGCAATGAATGAAATTGGAGCAAAGACTTCACATCTTAAAAATTTTATTGCAGACCAAGATTTTTCTAAGCTTACCAATGCTCAAAGAAACTTTGTTCAATTCCATCTAAATCTGGCAAATGCTGGCCTTATTCATGAAGTTGCGGCTTCATTTTTCTTTGGCCGGGAAAAATTAATTCCCGACATGTTTACTTCTATAATTACTGATTTGGAAAAAAATATTGAGGAGAGAGATCAAGATCTTTTTCCCAATTTAAAATATTATCTTCTTCGTCACATAGAAATTGATGGTACTAAGCACGGCTCTCAAGCTGAAGAGTGTCTCGCAATAATCTGTGGAAATGATGAGAAAAAATGGGAAGAAGCGAGACTTTCAGGTGTAAAATCTTTGAAGCTGCGAATCGCTCTTTGGGATGAAGTCGAGAGCAGCTTAATATAATTTAAAAATATATTCTAAAATTCAAAAATTATATTTTCTTACATTCCTTTGAATTCAATCAAAGTTCTCTATACTCAATTTAGAAGTTATTTTTCAAGGAGGAAAATATGAGAACACTTTCATTACTGGTAGGTTTTCTGTGTTTGTTTACAGTTAATACCCAAGCCGCTCAAGCTAAATCGGCAGATGCATTTTTTAAACGCTTTCAAGTTGTAAGATCAGCAGACGGAAAATTAGTTGGTATAAGAGATAGAACTCTTCCAGTGAATTTTTCGGTTGCTCCCTATGTAAAACTTATTAGATCTCAATTATTAGCTGAGCAATCTCTAATGAGTCCACAAAATTTAGCAAGCGGAGAATACGACTCTGAAATTAAGAGCGTGATCGCTGAAGGTATGGATCAAAATCTTTCCGGTGATCAGGCCAAATTTGATGAAAATGTTCAAGTTGTTGTTGATTCACTAAAAAAATTAGCAGTTTTGAATATTGATTTTATTTTTTCTCATGAGATTTTCCAAAATGTTGTGAACAAGTATCAAGGAAAGATGACTGATGCTATTATGCTACTAGATCCTACAATGATCGCGAATGTTAATGATTCATCTTATTTTTATAAGAAGAATGTGACTTACAAAGCTGTGACTTGGGCATTAGATTTTGCTAGCAAGAGTATGTCTAATATTCCAATGTTGAATACAGTTAGCTACGTAATCGTTCAAGTGGAAAAACTAATCACTGAAAGAAGACAGTTTCACCAAAATATGCTTCTTCATTACTTAGAAAACTTCAAAGAAGAAGAGTTGGGATTAACTCATGATGAAGTAAATCTTATCTGGTCTTCGATCTATGAATCGCGTATTCAATGGTATGCATTTTGGGAATCAAACGCAGCTAAAAATGACTGGGCCAAATACGGCGTGAATAATTTTTACCTGAACTTCAGAGCTGGGACGACTAATCTAAAAAATGCACAAAGTATTTATTCAGAAGTTAGCGATCGTATGAACTATGCTTTTCAAAAAGTTACATTTAATAATGAAAAAGTTATTGTAAACCTTTTTGATAAAGAAAGTATGTTTCAAAATAGACCAGCAATTGCTTTCAACTATGATCGTCCAACACAAATAGTTCGTAAGCGTGTTGTTTTAAATCTTGCTCAACTTGGATTAAGTTTTGTTCCAATGAGTGCCACGATTAAAGATTATGTCAGCTCTTTTATCAAGTCATTCTATGAGCAACAAAAAATTACTGAAGGTGCTCTTTATGGTTACTTCGAATCTAATGGTGATTCAAAAGGCCAAGAGCAAGTTCATGCTCAGTACTTAAATCCATTTGATGGCCTCGTTCTTTAATTTTTTCATTTCTCCTCCCTTAAGGGTAGTGGTCATAATTTTGACCACTACCTTTTTTAAAATCTAAAATTCGTAAAAGCTTCGGCCAATAATTCTTAACGTCTAAAGTATGTAAAAAGTACAAAGTTTCCTGGTTTATTGGTTAAAAATGATAGGATCTGCACTGAAATTTTTCCTAGGAAAATTAATGGTACAGATCCTTTTTATTGCTTTTGTTTTGGTTCAGGCAGCTCGCGCGGGTCTAATTCCATCGAATGACAGTCTAGATGCCATTTATGGCAAAGATGATAGAAGTTTTGTCGACAAAAAATCCAGTCCTAAAATTAATGAACTTTCTAAATCAATTGCTCTGATTATCTCTAAAGATATTGTTGAAAAAAAGTTTTTTTATTCAGATATTAATGCCAAATTATTAAGCGACTCTGATGGTATTAATTTATGCCTTGATGAAAAATTTTCCACTCACCATACTGTTAATTCTTGCACTGGTTTTTTGATTGGTGAAGATCTTGTGGCCAGTGCTGGACATTGTTTTTTTAGCGTTTCAGATTGTGAGAGCAAGTTGATAGCTTTTAACGTCCAAACAAAAAACGAGATCAAAGAAGGTTATCGTGTTTTAAATCAAAATATTTATGAATGCAGTGAGATTGTCAGCAATGTTTTTGATGTTGAGGGATTTCAAGATTATGCCGTGATTCGTTTAAAGAAAAAAGTTTTTGGTGCAAAACCATTGAAGCTTAGAAGCACAGGATCAATAACCGCTAATGATCAGGTCTTCATGATTGGGCATCCAATGGGACTTCCCCTTGTCTCAACGAATAAGGCATTGGTTAATGATATTAGTAATCCTCATTTTTTTAGGGCAACACTCGATTCATTTGAGGGGAACTCCGGATCTCCGGTTTTTAATAGTAAAACTTTGGAAGTGGAAGGAATTTTAGTTAGTGGTCAAGAGGATTTTCTTCAAGATCAGTCTCTTCAATGTTATCGTGATCAGGTATACGATCAGGGCACAAAGAAGTCGCCAACACTAAAAGGCGAAGGAGTTACTCGAATCAGAGATATCCAACCTTCTGTTGTACGCTAAATGCTAATTAATGATCGTGAAAGGATTGTATGGGACAAGTTGGATTTGGAAGTTACCGTATTAGCATTCGTTCAGTTGAGCATAGATTGGCGCTTACCACGGCCCTTAAGTTAGGTTGTCCATTAATTGATACCTCCGCTAACTACACCAACGGAGAATCAGAAGAATTGATCGGTGCTGTGTTAAGTGAAAATCCAGACTTCAGGCCAATCCTAGTTACGAAGGCCGGCTATATTCAAGGTCAAAATTTAAGGATTATTGAAGAATTAAATTCAAAAGGATTGGCGATTGAAGACTTGGTCGATTTGAGTGCTGATCTCAAACATTCTATCCATCCTGATTTTTTAAAAAACCAATTAGATAATTCTCTTAAAAGATTGCAAAAAAATTCAATCGATATATTCTTACTTCATAATCCCGAATATTATTTTAAATCTGTTGGGGCCAGCCAGGAAGAGTATTACCGTCGTATTGAAAAGGCCTTTCGGTATTTGGAAGAAGAAGTTCAATTAGGGAGAATTAAATCTTACGGTATCAGTTCAAATAATTTTGTTTTACCTATCACTGATAGTGATGTGACAAACCTCGTGCGAGTTTTAGAAGTGGCCAAAAATATTTCTATTACAAACCATTTTACCACTATCCAGTTTCCATTTAATCTCATTGAAATTGGGGCACTTGAAAAATTTGGAGAATACGGAGATCATAGTTTGTTGGAGCTGGCCCAAATGAATGGTCTAACGACTATGATCAATCGACCTCTCAATGCCTTCACTAATAATCAATTAGTGCGTCTGGCGACCTATGAATTTTTGACTGACAATTTTGATGAGAATAAAGCTAAAGAAGATTTTGAATCTGCCATGAAAATTATTGAAGAAAAGTGGAAGGCCACGTCCGTTGATGATGAGATGGCCCATGATTCAGATATTAACGAAGTGGGCCTTATAAAGCAGTTTAAAGAGTTGTGGAACACACTCCCGACTCCAGATGCTGTAGACCAAGTTTACCATGCTCATTTTTTTCCATTTCTCGCAGGAATTTGGGGGGCAGGTGGTTTAACTCCTATAGAAGCTGCTCCATTTTATAAATTATTTGAACACTCTCAAATGTTTGCCAGAAAAAATATGTCTAAAAAGGCCCTCGAGTTTAAAGCTCAGGCCGCAAATATTGGACTTATCCCCAAGGAAATCAGTAGGCCATTTGCGGTCGAAGTAATAGAAACCTATCTTAACTATGGCTTTGATTTTGTTCTTTTAGGCATGAGAAAAGTTGAATATGTTAATCAAGTTAGTCATCTCTTCCATTTATAAATATTTATAAAATTACTCTTTAGGCAAAGATTGCCGACAAGTCTCCATCTACTATTTGATGGGGGTTTTTGTGCGAACACGTTTTGTAATACCAGTGGTTTTATTCTTTTCATTTGCCATTAGTGCAATGGCAAATGAAAAAGTTCTTTGTGTTGTCTCTAGTGATATCGATTCGGATATAGCAAAAATTAGCGTTGAGATGGATCAAGACAATCGTGGAATTGCGCATCTCTATCAAGATAGCTATCACAATTCAAAATTAACAGCGAGAATCGAGCTCGCGGCCGAAGGTCTTAAAGAAGGTATAGTTCTCAATAGAAGAGATAAATATATCACGGTTCGTATGCATAGTGATAACTTCGATCCTGAGCGAGGAGGAGTGCTTTATCTGGATACGCTTTACAGCGGGATAAGTGGAGAGAGAAGAGAGTATGAAATGGATCTCGCAACAGATAAGACTGGACCAGTACTCATTCAAAATAAACAAAATTTTAGCAAAATAAATTTCGTCGCCAAAAGATCAAAAGTTTTTGGAGTGATTGGAATAGAAAAAGTTGTATTTGGAAATTAAGTTAAAAATAAGCTAAAAAGTGAGCAATTAATCTTTGCTCACTTTTTAGATTTAATAGTCATTAGGCTTCGGCTTCGAGTGCTTTGTTCGAATCATTTTTGTTATTTACGGAAGTCAAAATTAAGACAATCGTTTGAATTAAAAAGAAAGACCCTAAGAAAATGGCCCCACCTTCACTAAATCCATAAGAGTGAAGTCCTGTCGCTAGAATATAATTAACTCCAAACCACGCCATCATAACACTCATGAAGGCCCCGGCAGTAATGGTGATGAAGCGATCAGGTTTAATCCAGCTGGTATTACGTCCATGGAGAATCACCATATAAGTCATAAGAACAATTAAGCTCCAAGTCTCTTTTGGATCCCATCCCCAGAATCTTCCCCAAGAATAATCGGCCCAAACACCGCCCAGAATAACTCCACCAGCGAGCATGGTCGTTCCCCATTTTAAGGTGGTGTAGATAATTTCTGCAAAATTTAATTCTTCTTTTTTAGTGATCTTTCCCCATTTGCGTTTGAAGAGAACTGTATTGGCGAGAATCCAGCTAAGTGCCAAGGCCCCGTAAGAAAGAATAACCATTGTTACGTGAGTTGAAAGCCAGAAGTTATCGCGAAGAACTGGCACTAATGGAGAAATGGTTGCCGTTAGCATTCCGTTGGCAAAATTAAGCATCATCAATGTACAAACATTATAGGCAAGTCCCATATAGACAAAAAGTTTTTCTTTTTTTAAGTGGCCTAAAATTAAGGCCAGAGTGAGAGATCCAAATCCAGAAAAGAGAACAGTTTCATACATATTGGTAATGGGCGCACGTCCAGAAATAATGACTCTAAGGGCGATCAAGATTAATTGAACAACGGCCGAAACAGAGGCAAGTCCTAAGGCGATATTAAAATTTTTAAAAAGTACCAGCGCCGCGAGAGCAAGAATCGTAAGAGTTAATGCCCAAGTTGCAAGACCTGCTTTGGCATAATAAAGCTCAAGTTCATATTTTTGGTTACCATTCACAAGATCAAACTCAGTCTTAGTTTTAAGTAGCACAGGAAGAAATGGATCATTTGGAGAGATGGCCTTTTGTGCGATAACTTTATCTTCAGTTAAATAAACGATTAATGGCCGCCATTCAATATGATTATTAATATTATCGGCCAACAGCCAATTTTCTCCTGACTTAATTTCTTTATAAAGAAAAATGCTGTCGTAGAGTTTTCCAATCGCTTTTTTATAAGAAGCATTGTCTTTAATCATTCGTGCTTCAGACTTGATCGCTTCTTCTCGCGGAAGCAGGTCTTCATACAAGATTGTGTGTTGGTCCTTAGCAAGGCCTAAAAATTTCATCAAATCAACGTGGTCAATTCGAGCTTCTAATTTTAATTCGCTTGGAAGTCCCATGCCATTTAAAGACAGAAGGCAATATGCTTCAACGGCACTGAGGTCGTTGAGTTTTGATTTCCCCGTTAATGTCTTTATTACTTCAGAGGCATGGACATAAAGTGGTTTAACTCGTCCACCTTGAAGAATAGGAAGTACTTCCAGGTCTTTTTTACAAAAATAAGTTTCAGCAAAAAGAGTTGTGCTTATAGTGCTCAGTAAAAGAAAAAGCATAGGAAGAATAATTATTTTTTTCATGCCGAAGCTCCTGGGTCTTTTTTGTTTTTGTTTTTGTTTTTACTATTTAAGTTATAGTGCCAAATTGCTCCAAATACTAACATCAACGATCCCAAGTATTTCATGGTTCGCCCTTGATCGACGTTTACAGCAAGAGTCGTATTGTACTGGCCTTGATTATCTTGAGAGTAAGAGGCTTGATAAAAAGTATATCCTGACTTTTTCATGGGATTATTCATAAAAACATGATGGTTGCTGCTTTTGCCATCGGAGAATAATTTTACAAAAGATTCATAGCTGGCAGGATTATTAGTTCCAGGGTCCTTATCCATTTTAAATTCAGTCAGGGCCAATTCAAAAGGAAGAGTTAGAGATTCTTTAGTGACCTCAATCACAACTTTTTTGCCCTGAATGAGGAGTGAGAGTGGAGAGTAGTTGGTGACCCAGTACTCTTTTCCTAAAATTTCCAAACGTACAGCGCGTAAGTCACCTTTTATTAAGGCACCATTTTTTTGAATGGGAATGGTTGAAATAGGAATATTAAAAGGAACCAAGCGGTCCTGGTGATCAGTTAAAGTTATCTCTGCCTTCATCCATGGAAGAATTGTAGGGGGTCCTTTTACTTCCAGGTCGGCCATGACCCATTTAGCTTCTGACTTCGAATACCATGATGCTTTTTTACCAAATAAAAAGAGATTTGGTTTTTCTTCAAAAAGTTTTTTTGAAAATGCGCGGATAACAGATTTCTCATCCGTTTGAAGTTTTGTATCCATCGGGAAAGGAGAGAAGTCAGGAAAAAAAGTGATGAAAGAATTATTATAAGGAAGAACAACAAAACGATTATTTGCTCCAGTCGATTTTATTGGAATATGACGCTCTTCAGGGGTGAAACATTCAGCAGTCACTGAGTTCCAGATGATAATCTTTGACGGATTATTCTGAGCAAAGCAACGAGCGAGCGTTTCTGGGTAATAATTAAAAGAAAGAGGACCCATGGTGACGGTCGATTGAAATTCTTGTCCCGCCTCAGGATGAATCGACAGGGTCAAATCTTGTTCAGCAAAAGCATTCTTAAAATGATATTTTGAAGAATGAACTTGAGCGTCTGCCGGGTACTTATTAATTGGATCGCTCCAAGTAAACTTTCCTTCAGCAAAAGGTATATATTCTTTGATGGCGATATTATCGTAACTCTCATCGATGTCTGTTTTAAAAGCTGAAAAAGGCAGAAAACTTGTGACTTGTTTTCCTTCTGTAGGGTAAGTAATTTTTAAAATATCTTTTGTGAGAATGACCTGTCGATTTGGTTCATTTGGCGCCAGAGTGATCTGACCATCAACGCCTGCCACATAAGTAATCAATGATCCCATTCCAATAATAATTAGACCTGAGTGAATGGTGTAAAAACCATAAAGCCTTTTTTTAGGAGGCAGTCTTAAAATGGCCGCAAAAATAATAGAGAGAAGAATACCAAATTGCACCATCATAAACGCTGGTGTTTTATAAACAGCGCGGTTTGCGAAGTCGGTGCCGTAATAACTTTCGAGAAAAGTTCCTACGATCATTCCAATAGTAAAAAGACTAATAACAATGACGGCGAATTTTAAGCTTCCAATGAAGCGCTCGATTTTGTTCCAATCGATTTTTGGTAACATTTTCATGGGAGTTCCTAATGGTTCTACATGTTCAAGTGAGAAATTTATACCCACTTTATATCATGGCCTCCATCGCCCTAGAAACGTTTAAGTTATTTTATAAATTGCCGGAAGAGATAAACGGCCCCAAACAAAATTGGCTGATGGATCAAATAAATAAAAAGGGAGTGTCTGCCTAAAAAGTTCAGAGATCTAACTAGGCGATTATCTGGAATGCCCAAGAGATATATTCCCTTATGCACGGCAAATATACCGAGTAAGCTAGCGCCAAGCCAAGGAAAAGGTGCAATATAATCCCATGACGAATGCGGTAATGAAAACCATGGAATGTTTTTATCAAAGAAGATTGAAGGAATAAAAAGTAGCAGAGCTAAGGCCAACGAGAGATTTGGTTTTTTTAAAAATGGTAAAGTCATAATTGAGATCAGCGCTATAGCATGCAGAGTCCCAAAATAAATCCAGTTGTCGGGGAATAATATATAGGTCACGAGACTTATAAGGAGAGCAAAGGCCGAAATTTTTAAAAAACGTTTCCAAAATGCTTGCCAGTTTATTTTATCTTGATGGGCCAACGTCAGCGACATTCCTACGGCAAAAAGAAAAAGAAAAACGATAAGCCTTGGAAGAGCATACCAAAAAGGCTCGCGAATAATATCTATTTTTAAAAAGCCAAAGTTATAAAGATCGAAACTAAAGTGAAAAAAAATCATTAAAATGATTGTTAGTCCTCTAATGGCATCAATAACTCGACTTCGAGAATTGAATTTTGCTATTTTCATCTCTATTATCATCACATGGAATACTTAACTCGCAAAAAAAAATCTTTCAAGAACTGGATCATTGGGTCTTTGGTCGTATTAATATGTGTCATTCTTTACGCTCTTTATTTTGTTAAAAGCTCTCTTGCCCCAATGGATGGTGAGCTGCAACTAAAGAACTTGACCTCTCCGGTTTCTGTGATCCGTGATCAATTTGGAATACCTCATATAAAGGCTAAAAATAACAAAGATGCATTCCGCGCATTGGGATTTGTGGTGGCCAGTGAACGCCTTTTCCAAATGGAGATGGAACGCCGAATGGCCAATGGAGAGTTGGCTGAAATATTTGGAAAACGAATGCTTGCCACTGATAAATTGTTTCGCACATTAAGTTTGCGACAAAGCATGAGTTCAATGCTGGATCATAAAATTAGAACTAATACCCTCGACCCCAAAATGTGGAATGAACTTGAATCTTTTTATGATGGAGTCAATCAATTCCAATACAATGAAAAACTTCCTCTGGAATTCAGTCTATTAGGTATTAAGCCTCGTCCGTTTAGCGCCCTTGATGGTTATGCTTTTATTGGATTGATGAGTTTTAGTTTTGGAGTGGCCACGAGTGAAGAGCCTCTAATGACAAAACTGCGAATCCGTTTGGGGTCTGAGTTATCCAATGAATTGCGCAATGAAATGACTCCTTATGAAGTCCATGAAATTGAAAAAGAGAAAAATGCGGCCCTGAAAAGCAAAAGAGTCGTTGAGGCCCGTGATCATTATCCAGTGATGAAAATTCTGGTCGATTTGGAGCAGGGGTTTCCATTATTTGAAGGATCAAATGGATGGGTCATTTCCGGAAAAAGATCTGTTACAGGTTTTCCAATTTTGGCCAATGATCCCCATATTGCTTACTCTAATCCAGGTGTATGGTTTGAAGCTCATATAGAAACTCCCGATTATGAAAGTTACGGTCATTTCTTATCAATTTTGCCTTTCCCCGTTTTATCTCATAATAAAGAACGCGGCTGGGGACTCACAATGAGTTTAATTGATGATATGGATTTATACCGAGAAAAACTAAATCCCAAATTTAAGTCTTATCAATTTAAAAATCTTGAAATTCCCTATCAAGAAAGATTGGAAGTCATAAAGGTTAAGGGGGAAAAAGCCTATGAAATGTTGGTGCTCACCACTCAGCATGGACCGATTATGGATGAAGTTTTCACCAATCCTGAAGACAAGTCACTTGCTTTAAAATGGGCCTTTCATGGAATCGAAAATGATCCGCTGCTGGCACTTTATAAAATGGGTAGCGCACAAAGTATGGAAGAATTTAAGTCTGCCGTGTCCTTGGGAAGAGCTCCAGGTTTGAATATTCTATATGCTGATAAAAAAAATATTGGTTGGTGGATGTTTGGGGAAATTGCTAAAAAGTCACCTCATTCTCCCACCGATTTTATTTTAGATGGAAGTTCAGGTCTCGATGAATATGAAGGTCTTTTGAGTTTTGATCAAAAACCACATCTTGAAAACCCAACATCAGGATTGATTGTATCGGCCAATTCACGTCCCGAAGGAAGCCCTTTAATTCCTGATAATATGAGAGGGGATTGGCAACCTGATGACCGATATAAATCTCTTCTTACCATTCTTTCTAAAAAAGAGAAATGGTCAGTTCCTGAATTAAAAGAAGTTCAAACATTGAGTTTAAATTTGGAAAACAAATTGATTCTGGATGAATTATTAAAGACCGTGGCCTTCCAAAATATTTGGAAAAAAGAAAGGGCCGCAAATTATCTTCAAATATTAAAAAAATGGAATTTTGAATCAAGCGTCCACTCCATTGCACCTTCGCTTTATTATACCTGGTGTCGGGAAATTACTAAAATTCTCTTAAAAGATTTAAGCCCTGAAGAATTTGAAACTTTCACAAAATTGCCGAATAATTGGAATTTTTTAAAACGTGTTGTGCTCAGCCCTGATTCAGTTTGGTGGAAAAAATTTGACCGCCAAAAAGTATTTACCACTGGATTTAACAATACCATTGAGTCATTAAGAGAAGCATTAGGTGAAGATTCGGCCGGCTGGGCATGGGGTCATCTACATACTGTCGAATATGTCCATCCAATCGGAAGGGTTAGGCCCTTTAATAAAATTTTTAATATTGGACCCATCGAAATAAATGGAGCTTACAATGAGATTAATAATCAAAAGCCATCTGGATATTCTGATGGCTTTAATGTTAAGGCCGGTCCATCTACGAGGCGAATAATTAGTTTCGATCACCCCGAGATCGGCTGGGGCATTCTTCCCTCTGGAAACTCTGGTCATTTGCTTTCCCCATTTTACAAAGATCAGGTGGAACTTTTCGCCAAAGGTCTTTATAGAGAAGAGTGGCTAGATGATAAGGACATTTTTGCCCATCAAACTCACGAGTTAAATTTAGTACCTGCAAAATAAATTAATACTGGCCTGATAGATTCTATTTGCATTTTTCCGCGTGACTGATTGCTAAGCGGCCCAAAAATTAAAAGGCGAGTCTGATGGGGAAAATATTTTATAAGATGAACTTTCAAAGTTGGCATGATAGTTTTTTGTAGGTCATTTTTACGAAGGTAGCAAGTCAATTGAAAGAAAATAGCAGCGCAATACTTATTCAGACATTCTCTAAAAGAGCACAAGATTTTTTATCCACACCTTGTCACGCTTTAACAAAAGTTGCTATTGAATCAGCCAACAAAAAATGGTTCTGGGATTTTACGCTTGAAAAGATTGAACAAAATAACTTTCAAAGTGACAAGATTTTGACACTTTATTATTTTAACAAATCCGGCAGTGTTCTTGACTCACTTTTCTTAGAGGCCTTGTCCCGTATGGCAATTGGCAGAGACATAGGTTTTTTGCGGCAATTGAGTTTCAGAGAGCTCGAAAATTTTTTGCGTGATGAAAATCACCTTCCTGTTTTTAACATTTCAGGCGTAATCTCCCCTGAACAAAGCTTTAAAGTGGTAAAAAATTCTCTTTTGGCGGACCTTCTGATTAAAGAAATTGAAAAAAAAGCAGGGACTTCAACTCAATTAAAAGGATGGATCCAACTTACTTTAGTCGAAAAAAACCAAAGAGTTCGTGCATTCATAAAGATCCTAAATAATCTCTTTTCTCAAGCGAAACCGCTTGAATTGGCACTTGCCGAAGCAGGAGAAATTGCCATCGTTATGAATGATTTTCCAGTTGGGGGCGAGGTTCTCGAGGTGCTCATCCACGAATCAATTGGGATTACGGAAGAGATTTCTTCTCTCAAAGTGGTTGCCGTCCAATAAGTTCTTAGAGTAAAATCCAAATTGTTTCAAAGCTATTAACACTCAAAAACTGTTTAAAAGTTAAAATCAAAGGTCGGTATAATGAATTCAGCAAAGTTTTTTCTTATTACTTTAACGATTGCCACTTGTTCTTTTTCAGCTATCACAAATGCTCAAGATGCTGCCCGCGGCGCTGAACTCTTTAAGCAATGTATTGCTTGCCATGGCGAGAAAGGGGACGGTGTCCCCGCTCAGAAGGCCCCTCGCATCGCCGGTCAATTCGACTGGTATATCTTAAAACAACTTCAAGATATCAAGGCCGGTGTAACTAGAAAAAATCCAGTAATGGTTCCTTTTGTAAGCAAATTAAGTGAGCAGGACTTTAAAGACCTCGCGGCGTATATCTCTAAATTTTAAATCGTACAAGTTGCCTAAACGCAAAGGATTGCCATGAAAGTGAACTTCAAAAAAGCTAAAAATGAAAAAGATATCAAGGCCATTCTGGACTATAATATTGATGCCTTTTCTGATTCCCCGGACTTCAAATGGACATTTGAAGAGATTAAGAAGGAAGTAGCCGACGGGTGGGAACTTTTTTCATTGATGTTGGAAGGAGAAATTATCGCAGCTGTCTTTTATAAAGTTGAAGACGACTCTCTCCTCACTAAAAATACTGCCATCAAGATTACTCATCAAGGGAGTGGTTTTTCTCACACTATAAAGGAATTCTTTGAAAAAGTGGCACGTGAAAAAGGTCTGAAAAGGATTTTTCACTACTGTCGTATTGATAATTTTAGAATGTATTCATTAAATGAGAGTCATCAATACAAGAAGACGCCTAGGAAGTTAGGTCCAGAAGGATTAGTCGTAGAGTGGGTAAAAATTCTCAAATAGTCAGTTCTCCCTAGAGGTTTTTAGTAACTTCCTAGTGAGTCCCAATGAAGAAAAAATAAAAAAAATGATTTTTCCTATAGACATGATGAAAACTTTAAAGCAATAATTTATATACAAGAGAGTTTTACTAGGGAAAAGAGAAAAAAATTTCGATATCTCCTCAATAGAAACTCCGAATGAAGCTACTAAAGAACATTGAAGCTTAGATGAAAACCAAAGCTACGATATATAAATTTTCTTTTTCATTAACAACTTTAGACTCGACAACAACAGTCTAATTTTAACGGAGGATCCTCGAATGGCAGTAAAGAAAAAAGTTGCAAAAAAAGCAGCACCAAAAGCTACAAAAAAAGCAGCTCCAAAAGCTACTAAAAAAGTTGCAGCTCCAAAAAAAGCAGTAGCTAAAAAAGCAGCAGCTCCAAAAGCTACTAAAAAAGTTGCAGCTCCAAAAGCAGCAAAAGCTACTAAAAAAGTTGCAGCTCCAAAAGCAGCAAAAGCTACTAAAAAAGTTGCAGCTCCAAAAGTTAAAACTGCTAGAAAGCCAAATGCAGCTTTCATGAAAGCTTTACAACCTTCAGCTATCCTTGCTGAAATCGTTGGAAGCAAACCTCTTCCAAGAACTCAAGTAGTTTCTAAAATTTGGGAATACATCAAGAAGCACAACCTTCAAAACCCAAAAAACAAAAGAAACATTCTTGCTGACGAAAAACTAGCTAAACTTTTTGGAAAAAAAGAAGTAACTATGTTCGAACTTGCAGGAATCGTTGGAAAACACCTTTCTTAATTAATACTCGAAAGAGCTTTAATACAATAGGCCCACTTGAAAGAGTGGGCTTTTTTATGCCCAGGACAGGCCGTATGCACGCGAAGGCAGGATTCTAGAGCGGGCAATCTTGTTCAAGACTACAAACTTCATCTTAATAAATGTTTAATTTATTTCCTAAGCCCCGAATACTGGCCCTCAACAGAATCACTAACCCATGGGGTACTCAGTCCCTTATCTTCTTTTTTAATCGTCTGAGCGGCCTTTAGGAACTCATTACATTGATAACTTGAACTGACATTCAAGGGCACTGTTCCAGTATTTGCAATGTATTTGATGCAAGTCGATCCATAATAGTTAAGATATTCAGGAAAATTTTTGGCAAAAAGATTAATGATAGCTTTATGTCGTGGAAGATTGGGATCTTTAAAAATTTTGTCTGGGATAATAGGAAGCTTTTCGATTTGCTCCAGAAGCTTTTGTCTTTTTGGATAATTCTCGCTAAGTGCCTCAACTTTTTTCCAGGCGATATTCATCTTATCACCAACTACTGGTCCATCTAGCAAAAAGAGAACCGCGTAGAGGTCAAGTTCATCTTTTGTAAGGAGCCCCTTGGCCTCTAAAATACTAAGGGCTATTTCTTTTTCCAGACCGTTACTTGTCACAGAAGTAAGCGCTTCTTTTAAATTGGGGATCATTTCGTTAAAACAGTTCTCCGGAACGATTCTATTGACTAAGGTTTTATAATTACCATTAAACTCAAGTGAATAAGTTTCCTCATAAAGTTTATTCATGACAGCTTGTTGGACTGCTGGTTTTTTACAGTAAAAGTTTGAAATAGAGTCTTTTATCGCCGGAGCAAAAAAGGGCCAAAGTTTTAATGAGGAGTTATTGCTTTCTAAGATAGCAGCTAAATCCAGTCCCATATCTGGATCTTTTTTGGAAAAAAACCAAAAAGAACTCAATTCAGTAACGCATAGATTTTTTTCTTCATCTTTTTTTAGAGATTCAATCATCAAAGAGGCTTTGCGGAAACATTCAGAAAAATATTTTTTGGCAAAGACAGAGCGCTTTACTTGAAAGAATTCATCAGTATTCATCGCAGATGAACGACCAAGTTGTTCAATTTGCCTAAAAGTTTCGAGTGAAAAATCGTGTGTTTTGATTTTGTAATCCACCAGTCCCATGGCCATATTTTGGAACATCTCTCTCCAATGGCGAGCGCGTTCACTGGGGCGGATATCGTTGACGTGCAGTAGAAATTCTTCAAAATTCTTTTCTCGCTCAAGCACTTCAAGGTCTTTTAGATCATAGAAAACCGGGCTGCTCGCGCTTAAATTTATTGATTGAAAAAATATGATAAGCAATGAAGAAATGGTCATAATAAAAATTCTATGAACTCCAAATGGTTTAGTCAAATTTTGAAAGTTTTTTTAGTATAATATAATGCGTTTTACGACTAGTGCTTTCAAGTGATTTGCGATACTTTGTATACCGCAAATGACTAATTTTTTGGGGGCATAAATGTTGAAGGTTTTACCTACAAAGCCAGAAGACTTTCTTTTATCACTTCAGTCGACAGAACAGTCTGAATGGAAAATTTACTTTTATAAAGATTTTTCTTCGCTTATAATTGATTCAAATAAAAACTTAAATTCTGACGTCTGGAGCGCTTTGGCGCCCTACTTAAAGCTATCTTCGACGGATTTTAGAGTCCAATTAACTATCCGTTCAACTCTCTTTTTAGTCGGGTTCTTTTTTAAAAATAAAGAAATTCGTTTTTTTACACCCAAACTTTCCCAAGAACTTTTTCTTCTTCAGCAAAGTGAGATTCTCGATCTCAACCTAGATACTATCAAAGATCTAAGAAAGCACACGGAAATGGCCGCAAGCTTACAAGTTAAGAGTTTTCCTTCGGTAATTGAATCTTTAATTGCGACCGAAGGCCTTCCTGATTTGTTCAATGACTCGCGCTTTACCAAAGTGGAAGAGCGTTCACAGGAAATTATTAAAAAACTTTTAACCAAGGTTAATGAATATCATCCTAGTTTATTTGAAGATATTACTGATTTTGGCTTGGGACTCACCGCCCAATATGCTCTTTTGCGTATTCATCTTTTAAAATTTTTAGCGATTTTGCCTTCACTTGATCACGATAAAAAAGGGGTAGAAGTTAAAAGAATTTTAGTTGAATCCCTTTCTCGCTTTTTAAAAGACAATGGGAAAGCGAGACGATTAAAAAAGAAAGGCCAAGAGAGATCTCTTCCCAGCAGATACACTCTGGGGATTAAAATATTTTATTATTTGGCACTTATTTTTCCAGCATTTCCTCTTGCCAGTATCGTTAGGCGAAGTGTTCGTTTAATGGCGAAGCGTTTTATCGCGGGAGAGTCGATAGAAAAAGCTGATAAATCACTGAAGGGCCTAAGTTTGACCGGACGAGATGTAACTCTCGATCAGTTGGGTGAATTAGTTGTATCTGAGCGCGAAGCCGATCATTACAAATCTGAAGTCTTAAAACTGGTGAATGGTTTTTCTTTACATGTAAAAAAAGGCGAAAAAAATATTGCCGGCATCAATCGTGCTCATGTTTCCATAAAAGTTTCAGCTCTTTGTTCGGATTTTAAGCCACATGCTCCCGACTATACCTATTCGCTTGTGGGCCCTCGTTTAAAAGAAATTTTATTAGCTGCACTTGCTGCTGATGTTTTTATTAATATCGATGCTGAACACTATCATTACCGAGATATCGTTTTCAAAATTTACAAACGTGTTCTTTTGGAAACTCCTGAACTGAGAGATTATAAATCTACCGGGATTGTTATTCAGGCCTATCTCCGTGATGCTTCTAAGCATCTTCAGGATATTGTCGAACTAGCGCGCACACGCGGATTGATGATGCCTGTTCGCCTGGTGAAAGGCGCTTATTGGGATGCTGAAACAGTTGAAGCTGATGCTCATAGTTTCAATGCTCCTCAATTTTTAAATAAAGAAGAGACAGATATTCATTTCAGGCAATTAATCGTCAAAATTTATGAAGCCCATCCACACTTAAAATTGGCATTGGCCTCTCATAATTTTTCTGATCATGCATTTGCGGAAGCAACGAAAGAAATTCTTTATCCTGAAGTCGGAGAGATTGAGCACCAGTGTTTGCATATGACCTATGAAGCACTCTCAACTGCACTGGCAAAAATGAAATGGGCGACAAGAAATTATGTTCCGGTGGGAAGTCTTCTCGTTGGAATGGCCTACTTAGTAAGACGTATTATGGAAAACTCTTCACAGGTTGGAGTTCTTACTATTATGCGTTCTCATAAGAAGCATCAAACCCTTCAATCTCCTTATTCTATACATAAAAAGAAAAAAAATGATGGAAATCTTGTCTATGATCTCTCTGTTTCAAAATTAGAAGACGAATTTTTTAATGTTACGCCACTTAGACTTTATCTCGATGATGAAAGAATCTGGATGGAAAAGGCCCTAGCATCGTTTGAGAAAAATGATTTAAACAAAGAGTATCAAAATAATTTTGAAATGACCGGCGATTGGACATCAATTATTTCTAGCTCAAGCCCTGAGATTATTGTCGGAAAAATTCGTTTTGCTAACTTGGATGATGCTGAGCGGGCCTTGGTTAGCATTGATGTTAGTTATAATAATGGACAATGGGCCAATACCAAATGGCCGTTTAGAACGGCGATGCTGGTTAAGGCCGCAGGTCTGATGCTTGCTAAAAGAAATGAACTTTCCGCGCTTATTGTTTATGAAGCTGGTAAATCAGTAATTGAAGCTTTAGCCGATGTTGACGAGGCCATCGATTTTTTAAATTTTTACGCCCGCACAGAGGCTTACCTTCAAAGAAATCTTACTGACCTAACTTCAAGGGGGCCAGCTGCTGTTATCTCTCCTTGGAATTTTCCCATCGCTATTCCTTGCGGGATGGTGGCGAGTGCATTGGTCGCAGGAAATACTGTTATTTTAAAATCTGCCGAGCAAACTCCTCTGATCACCCAACTCTTAGTTGATCTTCTGCATGAAGCTGGAGTTCCTAAAGATGTCTTAATTCATCTTCCTGGAAATGGAGAGACTGTTGGAGATTTTCTGGTTCGAGATGAACGCATTTCGACAATTGTCTTCACTGGTTCTAAACCAGTAGGAACTTATATTGCTTCTATGATTAGAAAAAGAATGTACAAAAATAAACTAACTGAAAAAACTTATCCTGCTCGGGCCATCACTGAAATGGGTGGAAAAAATGCGGTTATAGTAACTCAGAATGCCGAATTAGATGAAACTGTCTCTGGAATTCTTTATTCTGCTTTTGGACATGCGGGACAAAAGTGTTCTGCTTGCTCGAGAGTTATTGTTCATAACTCGCTAAAGGCCAGATTAATTGAAAGATTAAAAGAAGCGAGTTCAGATTTAAAAGTCGGAGAGTCTTTTAAATTTGATACGACAGTGAATCCAGTTATTACTAAAGAAGACCAGGCTCGATTGCGCGAAAGTGCATTCCTGGCAGGCAAAGAGGCCATAAATCACGGAGGAAGTGTTGTATTAGATCGTTCAAATGATGACCTCCCAGGATTTTGTGTCGGACCTGTCTTGATTGAACTTCCTTATGATCGAGCATTTGATCGTCAAAGTTATGCTCAACGGGAGCTCTTTGGGCCAGTTGTTCATATCATGGGATTTAATACTTTAGATGAAGCTGCAAAACTTTATAACAGTACCGACTATGCTTTAACTGGTGGTATTTTTAGTCAATCACAAAATGATATTGATTATCTTTTAACTAAACTTGAATCTGGAAATATTTATGTTAACCGCACAATCACTGGTGCGCGAGTGGCAATAGAACCCTTTGGTGGATTTAAACTTTCTGGTTCGGGACCAAAGGCCGGCGGGCGCCATTATGTTTTGGCCCTCCATCAGGTTTATGAAAAAACTTTTGAAAAATCTCAAACTCAACCTTCTTACTCTGTTGATGAGGGAACGGATAGTCACTTTGATCTTGCTCGCCCTTCAAAATTATCAATAAGTTCTAGGAAGGATCGTATTGAAAAATTTCTTGATCAATTTATTTCTAATTTTGAAACTCACTATCAAGGAATTTACGGAAACTACAAAGAACCACTTCGCGATTATAAAAAATGGTTAAGTAAAAACTTTATTGGTTTTATGGAAAATAAGCACAAAAACCGTGTAATCCCAGGTCAGTTAAGTTTTAACGATTATAATCTTTATTCTGAGCACGCTATTTTAATTGCGACAACAGATAAACCTGAGTTAAAGACTTTGATACAAATTTTTTCATGTCTCTCAGTTGGGACAGGACTTACTGTACTGGCAAGAAATAAAATTTCTTTTCAATGGTGGATGAGTCTTAGAGATGTTTTTTATCAAGCAGGATTTTCTAAAGAAAACTTGGATGTTAGACTCGTGAGTTCAAAAGATTTAAAACGCTCCCTAAATTCGGCCAAGCTTTCAGTAATCATTTATGACGGTATCTTGAGTGATTATAACATACATGTAGGAAGTCAATTAGATGATGGAAAAAATGATCTACGTATAAAGCATATTTTGACCACTGTGGATAATTTAAAAGCCAACGATTTTTATCATCAGACCATGAATTATATATGGGTCAGATCTCTGGCGGTGAATACAATGAGACATGGAGCACCTTTGGATTTGGAACTCTAGATTATTAGGATTATTATGATAAGTATGAAGATTGGAGTTTTTGGTTGTGGAAATATGGGAAGTGCTCTTGTTTTAGGAATGAAAGCTCGATTTCCTAATGCAGAGTTTTTTCTTTTCACTCCAAGTAAGTTGAAGGCCCAAGAACTGGCAGTCAGAGTCGGTGGGTCTTGTCTTGATTTGATTTCCGATATGCCTCGTGATCTTGATTGGTATTTACTGGCATTTAAACCTCAAGGCCTAGACGAATTCCAATTTGATTTTGCCCCAAATTCAAAAATTATTTCAATTTTAGCAGGAGTAAAGACTTCTAAGTTAGTTGAAAAATTTTGCTCAGCTAAAATTGCTCGTTTGATGCCCAATACTCCTTCTGCTTTAGGTCTTGGATGCAACCTTCTTTTTTTAAATTCTCATTTTAATCAAATCGAAGAACAAGAAATAAGTTTATTATTAAGTGCAGCCGGAAAACTTTTTGCAATGAAGACCGAGGAAGATTTAGATTTAACGACGGCATTTAGTGGCTCTGGGCCAGCGTTGATTTTTGAATTGGCGAGAATCTTTGAAGTTGAACTTACTCGCATGACAAATGGACGGGTGCCTGCAAAAGAAATAGTGTCACAAACGTTTTTTGGAAGTGCGGCCTTAATGAATGCTGCTTCAAATGTTGACACAAGTTATGAAGAGCTTCGGACCCAAGTGACTTCCAAAAAGGGAGTGACTTATGAGGCGCTAGAAGTTTTGAAAAAGAATAATCTTCAAGATGTTTTTTCCAAAGCTTTTGAAGCTGCTTATAAACGAACTATAGAACTTTCAAAGTAAGGATTGAATATGCTTAAAGATCTTATTATAAAAAATATTCCTAAAAAAATCCAAGATACCCTTTATGTAAGATTTTTTGGATTAACAAAAGTCCCTTTAATTTTTTTTGTGAGTCCATCTGTTGTTCGTTTAGACGACGAACAATGTATTGTTAAAATTCCTCTTAATCGTCGGACAAAAAATCATCTTAATTCGATGTATTTTGGAGTTCTTGCAACCGGTGCTGATCTCGCAGGCGGACTGGTGGCGATGAAAGAAATTTCTGAATCTAAGAAAAGAGTGGCACTTTCGTTTAAGGATTTTCATGCCGAATTTTTAAAACGGGCCGAAGGGGATGTTCACTTCATTTGCACTCAAATTCCAGAGATCAAAAAATTTGTGAGCGAAGTTATTGCCAGTGGTGAACGTATGAATTTTCCCGTTCATATTGATGCTATCGTTCCGAGTGAAGGAACTGAAGCTGTGGCGAAGTTTATATTAACCTTGTCTTTAAAGCTAAAAAAATAATTAGGCAGGGTTTTCAGAATCCAGAAACTCGCACTCAAGAGTAGGAAATTCTTTTTGAATTAATTTCATAAGAGATTGGATGCCTAATTTTTCTGTAGCATGATGCCCGCCTGCAAACATATGGATACCTGACTCACGAGATTCATGGTAGTCGTGTTCACTCATTTCACCAGTTATATATCCATCAATACCAAGCTTTTCGGCCTCTCGCCATTGTGAGTTCGCTCCACCAGTGATGATTCCGATAGATTTAATATCTCCTGAAGTGAGTAGAGGATTTGAGTAGAGGATGGGGTGCTGAAGTTTTTCCGAAAGAATTATTTTTAAGTCAGAAGAATGAATTGGTTTTTCAAATTCTCCTCTTATTCCCGTACTAACTCCTTTATACATCCCAAATGAAGAAAGATTAGTAAGCCCAATTAGTCGAGCAAGGGCAGCTGCATTTCCTATTTCAATATGACCATCTAATGGAAGGTGATATCCAAAAAGATTTATTTCATTTTTTATTAAGGGGAATAGTCTTTTAGCAAAAGGTCCTGTTAGTGTGCGTGTGCCATGAAATTTCCAGAATACTCCATGGTGTACGATCAAAGCACAGGCATTATTAAGAGCAGCATATTCGGTTGATTCACGCGTGGCAGAGACTGCAAAAATTATTTTTCTTATAGTCGAACGGCCTTCAATTTGAAGGCCGTTGGGACAATAATCATCAAATAATTCAGGAGTAAGTAGATTTTTTAAAAAAAGTTCGAGTTCACTTGTTTTCATTTAATTTTCGAAGTCCTACATTTGATGAGGTGGCTGAGTTTCGTTGTCCAAATTATTTCTCAGTTTTGCCACTGTCTCATGCAATTCTTGGTGATGAGGCGCTAGAGTCAAAGCAAGTGAAAATTCTTTAAGACCTTCTTCATATTGTTTTAAAAGAACATAAGCTCTTCCCGCATTGATATAAGGGTATTCACGGTTTTGGTAGTTTTGAGCTCTTTTGGCAAGCTCAAACCAACGAAGGCTCTCGCGAACTTGACCTTCATTTAAAATATAATTTCCAAAATCATTATAGGCCGGACCATATTGAGTGTCTTTTTGAATAGCTTTCATGCAATAAGCTTTGGCCTTTGTGATGTTGTCTAGAAGTGAGTAAGTCCAAGCGATCAGTGTGAGAACCTCGGCGCTGTCTTTATAATTTCTGGCCTTATAGAAATTGGCCTTGGCCTCTTGGTAATTTTTCTGTGCAATATAATAATGACCACGGTGAATATAGTAATCGTATTTTTCTTCGCGCTTTATATCCAGGAAAGCAATAGGGGATTTAATCACTGACTCAACATGGGATAATTCGCGTACATTTTTTTCATCTAAGTAAAAAAGTGGAGCAGAAAAAGTTTCCTCTAAATTTGATCCTTTGATCATAGGAATATTTTCAATCTCAGTTAAACCAGTGCGTGGAAGTTGAATTTCGAGAGATGTGCTCTCAATGATAAAGTTGTGAATTTCAAAGGCATTTCTATATAGAAGGTTAATATACTCAATTACATTTTTGTCTGCTTTGTCGCTTTTTAATGGAAGCTTGATTAGAGACTCAATGAAATTGTGAAAAAACTTAATATGACTTTTAAATTTCGACGTTTCAAAAATATAATCTTCACTTTCAAAATTCATCTCATTAAAGTGTTTGCTAAAAAAATTTGCAGTATCCTGACACAGTTTTTGAATCTGCATTTTTCCACGAGGAGTCAGATGAATCTTTTCTAATTCAGTAAACGCAAAGAGAAGGCGATCAAGGTAACCAGTGGCCGTATAAAATTCAGCGAGGAGCAACGAATTAATTGATTCCATACGATCTTCCTTGATTTTGAGTTTTACTCATAAGGGCATTCATCTTGAAAACCCTTAACTTAATTCTAGATCAGTGTGATTTTCTTTTTCAATTCTTTTCTGCTTCATAGCAGTTAATAATGGTTATTTTCTTAATATATAGTCTTATTCATGGAAGTGTTTGTAATAAGTTCATGCTTGAAGGTGGGACTGCAATATTTGACTATGACATCTTCTAACTTTTTTCAGTCTTTTGTTTACATTTCTCCAAAAAGACAGCCTCGAAAAGGGGGGGCGAGTTTTATATTTTTTTAGAAAATTTAAACACTGATTATTTTGTCATTTCATATTCTATAAGTCGTTTATCATTATTAACATTTGTATAGCGCTTGGAGATCATTTCAAAAAGGTTGTCAGCTTTATTTCCAACTTTTGAGGAGGCAGGACTTCTTCCTGGGAAATCTAATGAACCAGATTTGTTACCATCCTTATTAAAAAGTTTTCCAAACGGATTACTATCGTCTTTCGCAGTTGATTTTCCTTTGATTCCGTAACCACCCATCATTGAAAGTGTTCCTGAACCACCACCATAACTTGGAGCTTTTCCTGCAATCGCTGAAGAGACACCTCCTGCTTGTTGACCTGCCGGAGCACCACCGCCACCGCCACCGCTTCCGCCGCCACCGCTTCCACCGCCACCGCCACCTGCGGCAGGAGCGGTCCCTTTAGTGACAGTTGCTTTGGCCGCCGTGTCCATAAGTCCACCCTTTTGTTGAGCGGCCGAAATTACACTTCCTGCTCCAGTGATACTATTTCTTGTCGTCGGATTTACAGCATTTGGTGTTCCTGTTGTCCCATCGAGAGTAGGAATATTATTAGCGTAAACTGTTCCTGTTCCGCCTTCTCCAAAAGTGATTACGTTATCTCCCATGGCATCGAAGGTTCTTTCTAGACCACCAGTTAAACATTTTGCGTCTCCTGGATTTTGCTGACAATAAGTAGTCTGTAGATTATCAGCAGCAGGAGCAAGTGGATCAATTGGTTTGAATGCATCTATTTTTGCAATAGCATTGTCGATGTCTCCAGCTCGTTTTGCCATCAGGCCTGCCATCACTGCATCAGTGGCAACATTAATACCAACAGCTGCTAGTTTTGCTTTCATTTTTTCTCTTGCTTGTTGGTTCATCAAGAATCCAAAATCTTGTTGTCGTGAAACCGCGGTGTCACATCCAGCAGTATCAGGTAGACCACCGGCAGGACTCATTGTTTTATATTTTTGACATTTTGCTTTTAAGTCATCACCGGTAGGTAATTGTGAATAAAAATTCGCTAGTGCTGCAAGCTTTGTCGCATCAAGCGCCGCTCTTTGGGTCATTATATCTTCTTGTCCTTTTACCCCAGTTTTAAGTGCTTTTAATCCGGCAGTTGCACTGTCAGTACTACTTGTTGCTTCCATTTGGGCAGTCATCGCTTTATCTTTGTAATATAAATCTTGTCCGGTTTGTATAGCTCCTTGAGCAGCATCCATGATGTCGCTATTTTCAACAAACTTTACACATGCTTCATAATCGAGAGTCGAAATACCAACTCCTTTACAAGTAATCGCTGGATTTCCACCTTTTTGATCTTTTGTCACAACATGCTCTGAATTTTCAAAATCGCGTTCAAAAGCTGAAATTAAATAAGCGGCACCGTCACACTGAGACGCCAATGCTGTCATATCTGCACATGCTCTCTCTTTTGCTTCAGCTTCTGGATTTGTTTTTTCACTATTGTTACAAGCTTTTTCTATACATTCATCGCTTGCAGCAACAAAATCATTCCATTCTATACGTTGTGCCCTTTGACCATCCTTATAAAGATATCTCATGTTATTGCCAGAGAGCTTAACACATTTTTTCATCATATTATTGCTATCACCATCTTGATTTTCATTTTTACCAGTTTTAATTAAAGGTTGTATTTTGGACCTTATGCCCGCTTTAGTTGTTTCACATGCAGTTGCACCATCTTTTTTATCAGCTTCTTGCTGCTCACTATCTTTTGTCGCATTATCTGCACTCTCACTAATTTTTTTTAAGCCGGATTTAGCAAGCACGAGTTGTTGACGAAAATCCTTACACTGATCGGTGTCAGGAACTCTTGGGTCACATCTGGCCACATTACCTTCAGCATTGGTGACGACTTCTTCAGCAGCAGCACGTGCTTTCTGATTTGCATTTTTAATAATTAAAGCGTCATTCGCAGCACCTGCGAAAGCAGACTCTTCGCCTTGATAAAAAGAAACTAAGACAATTAACAATAATATTTTTTTCATAATTTTCATAAATTTACCCAATTTCCAAATAGGATTCTCTCCTAATTATATGCCTTCTCATCGGTATCCTATGAATCTTCCTTGAGGGAAATGCTCAAGTAGACGTTATTCCCAAATAAGCCCTTGGAATTATTTATCCAATCATTTAAAGTAGTACTAAATTTCCATGATGAAATTGCCACCTTTAATTGGCAAAAATTCATTTTTATTGAGAGAGCTAGTTTTATGAGCAACCCAATTTACGAATACGATTTAACAATTCTAGAACACCATCTCGATACTTTTGGACACGTGAATAACGCCGTCTATTTAACTCTCTACGAAGAGGCCCGCTGGGATTTCATCACCAAAAATGGTTTGGGTATAAAAGAAATTTTTGCTTCAAAAATAGGACCGGTTCTTCTCGATCTTAATCTCACATTTAAAAGTGAACTCAATAACCGCGAAAAAATTAAAATCGTTTCTCAGGCCCGCCCGGAAATGAGAAATAAATTTGTGATGGTTCTCGATCAGAAAATTTTAAAAGAGAGTGGGAAAGTGGCCTCAACTATTACATTGTCTGTGGGGCTAATGGATTTGGAACTTAGAAAATTAATAGCACCTACACCCGATTGGCTTAAGGCCTTGGGTCTTGAAGAATTCCAAGGGCCTTAGTTCTCAAATAATCTTTTCAGGCCAGATTGGATATAGCGATTAGAAATTATATCAAAAATTGAAACATCAGATTTATTTGAGATATCGCTATTTTTATAATTATAATTTTTTTCAGGAAAATTTTGAGTTTGTGAAGCGCCGTTGGCATTGTCTCCAGCAAAATTAAAATTCATGGCCTCTTTCGGATTGGCTTTTTTATTTTGTAATCCATGTCCACCTGTTAAATCAATTCCTGCTCTTGCTGCAGCTGTTTTTAAAAGAGCAGAGGCCGTAGGATTACTTGGTCCAGAACTACTAACATCCATCGCCGATTTTGAATTTGCTACTGCAGCAGCAATAGCTCTTTCACCAAAGACTGCTTTTGATAATTGAGCAATATTTTTATCGTTAGCATAAGTGGCCTTTGCTCCACCTTTACTTGATGAAGGAAATTGAGCAATCATACTATCGAGCATTCGATTAGTTGCTATTGCTTTTAAACCCAATTGTCCTGCACTCAAAAGATCAAATCTTGGATTCCCATTATTAGTATTGGCACTATATTTCAAAACATCTTTTATACCTGTGTCTTTTATGAAACTACTTCCAAAAGCTCCTGTGGGTATACTTACACTAGTGCCTTTTGCACAAGCGTTGTTACCCTTAGCGTCGACAAATTTTTTGCACTTACAACTTTCATCAAATTGTCCACTAATGGTTAAGCAACCAGATGGATCTACAAATTGAGGGACACCAGAGTAATCACCTTTTGTCGCTGAGAGTAGGTACGAATTCTTTGCCCATAAATCGATGCATGTTTGAGATTTAGTTCTGTCGGGATTTTGTTTTCCTGCATCAGTATAACAATAGCAATTGGGCTCATTAAGACTTTCACGTCCATTTGGACAATAAGAAATCCAAGAATCTTTATAGGTAGCGATTAGTTTGTCTATTTTTTCTATGTTGGCCTTTGATTCTTTTTCTTGTTCGGAAGCTGCATTGTAGAGGATACCAGAATAGACGGTTCCAATTCCTGAAACGAGAAGTATCCCAACAGGAGTATCAAAAAATTCTCCAATCTTGTCAGTCAATCCTGGTGCTGCATTATTGATTGCTGCTTTGCTTGCGGCATTTGTAGCAGCACCGGTGACTGCACTAGTGCCCTGACCAGTTAAGACTGCTGCTGCTTCTCCGGCAGCGAAGCTTGTATTTAAAGTTGAATAAATAATGGCAAATACGATTAGACTAAATATATTTTTTTTTAGCATTTGCCTGCCCTGCAGGTTACTGATCTCCAATCCAACCCGTTTCCTGATAAACCTTTTCCCCCCACAGATACTGGCGCTGAAAAGCTGGTTGAATTGACGGTGTTAATTGGTAAAGTCGGGCCACCATTATTATAATTAATAACACCCTTACTATAATCGACTGTACCAAGAACTTTACCACTCTTGTAGTCGACAATATTATTATCAATTACAGATGATCGAGCACCAGTCACAGGATCATTTTTTATATCTAAAAATTGTTTTCCATTTTGTGTAGTGTGGTCAATGCTGACACCTGCAGGCCCTGAAGCCGTGACAGTTGTAGGTGCTGGTGTAGTTGTAGCTTCTGCTGAAATAGTTTGACCTGAATCTAATTTCTGGGCCTTTACCTCGCTCTGGTCAGCAAGAGCATAAGTTTTTGCGTCAGGGTCCTCAGTCTTTGCGTCAGTTCCCGTCTTTGTGTCAGTCTGATCTTTCTGTGCAGCTACAGTTGCTGGTGTCGGAGTCGGTGTTGCTTCAGGTTTTGGATCTGGTTTAAAACAACCAGCATTCGAGGCCCCCATGGTTGCCATCTCATAAATGGCCATAATAGAAGCTGCCCCATATCCCAACATCAAAACCATGTTTCGTTTTTTCTCGAGGCTTGCGATATCAGCAACAGTTTGTTGTTCTTCTTTTAAGTATTGTAGTGCTTTAACTTGAGCATCATAAGCACCTTGTTTGACTTCAAGTTTATATTTATCTTGTAGTTCATTAACTTTTTTCTTTGCTCGTATTTTTAAAAATATATCAGAAGCAAATCCCGCCGCGGCCGTTACTCCAAATATTTTTTTTGAAGTACACTCACTCGATTTTCCTTCTTTTCCAACACCATTGATCATTCCAATTATAGCGTAGGCAGTACCAACTCCATTCATCATCATTGATTCGGTCGTTCCACCTTGATTTAAACTATTTGGATCTGAACTCAGTCCGGTTTTTTGTTCTGCTAATTTTTTATGGCATTCGGCCCTTTTAGTAAGATCTGAAATAAGATTACAGTCATTAGCATCGTGCCGTGCTTGTCTATCTTCAACTTTACCCACGCATTTATTAGTTGTGGCCGACCACTCCGCAGCAGTATTTTTTGCACAATCTGCTTTTTGTTGATCTAATGAAGTATCAGTTTGGGTCCAAGATACAGATGGAAAAAGTACCGCTGATGAAGAGCTTACAACAAGCGATAAGCTTAGAATTAAATGCCTAAGATGATTCCAATGACTTTTCATAATCTAATTATACGATTCCTTTAAAAATAACTTTTAATTCTCTTCGGTTTATTTATCTATCTCTTTAAAAATTGGATGTATGGCCCGTAAATCCTCACAATTAAAGTGACTTAAATAGTAGGCAATTCCTATGAGGTTGTGTTAATTTCGCCCCCATGATGAAATACATGCTTTTTACTCTAATCGCTTTTTTGGGCCTTAATTTTTCACATGCTTTTGATTTAAAAGCTGGAGATGTGCTTCTTATAAGTTTTAATTGTTATGAGTGCCGAGTGATTGAATCAGAAACGAATTCAAAATTTTCTCACTCAGGTGTCATCATTAAAAATGAATTAAATGAAATTTTTGTAGGACAATCCTTGGGGCATGTGGCCCTCTATCCTCTTGATCAGTTTCTAAAAAATAAAACTCCCGGAACAATTGTTTCTATTTACCGCCCAAAAGAATTTCTAAATTTACAAAATGCAGAGAGAACTGCTCTTGAAGAGCGAATGCTCTCTACTTTTAATTCAATATTTAAGGATGCACCTTTTGATACAAAATATCTTTGGAACAATTTTGATGAACATGGCCGTGAACTGCTTTATTGCTCAGAATTCATTGCAAAATTCCTTGATCATTTCCTGGAATCACCAACAATTCCTTATTCTTTAACTTATAAGAAAAATGAAGCTTACTGGTTTAAATATTTTCAAGGCGTAATTCCTGAAGGGGAGCTTGGTAATTCACCAGCTTCTTTTTCTCATGATAGTCGGTTTATTTTTGTTGGTAGTATTTAAACTTGAACTCAAAAGATTTTTTTGATCAATTTTATCAAAAGACCAAAGAGCATTCGTACTCAAAAAGCCTTTACACTTTTTTCGAAGAAATTGTGCGCCCTAGACTCTCGACCAGTGATCTAGTAATATTAGAGCTGGGTTCAGGCCATTTTTCACTCTTTGAAGATATCTCAGATTTACAAGCAGAAGTTACTGCCATTGATTTTTCTTCGAGCGCAATCGCCCTGGCGCCTAAATCAAAAATTAGTTATAAAGAAGTGAGTCTTGTCGATGGTCTCTTTTTTAATGAGGCGAAATATGATTTAGTTTTTGATTCTCACTGCATAAATTGCATTACGAACGAAGAAGAACGTGATATTGCTTTTAAAAATATTTATGCTTCTTTAAAGGTAGATGGACTTTTTGCAAGTGAACTAATGATTCAGCCTGACGTGGATCAGGTGTCAATGCCATTTAAAATGATTAAATCGACTCAGGATGTGGAACAAGAAATAATTTCTCATGGATTTAGAATATTATATTTTACGATTTCAAGAGATAGCGGATTTACAAGTGTTGTAGATGGAAAAGAAATTAAGTGCGATTTATTAAGACTGGTTGCCGAAAAATAGTCTGCTTCGGCTCCTGCCTCTCGCAGACATACATTCCATCCTGGAAATAAAAAAGCCCGCAAAATTTTGCGGGCCCTTCACACAACAACAAACACTATCCTTTCGGAGGATTTTGGGGTTGGCGCCCCAAAACTTAATTATAATCCTGCGGATTCGGTCTTTTCTCAGTTAATCGAGCTTTTGTCAACTTGCGGACTATTAGCTGTGAAACTTCTTCAGGATAAATAACACGAGTTCTAATCTCAATGTTTTGTTCCTGATCAAGTGATTTTAGCACCTTAGTACTTTCTTGCAAGCTCAAATTTCCAATAATTTCACCCGACTGGAGTTTGATTGCTGTAAGATCGCGCGCCTTAATTCCTGTGGACGCTTGAGCACTAATAGCGAGAAGACAAAAAATTATTGCAATGAGTCCCTTCATAATGACCTCCTGGTGTATCAGTCTAAATCCTTGACCGTTATTCTCGGATTTTGTAATACAGGTTTTATGCCAATTCCTAACACCTAATAATTTGGTTGATTTACTGGAAATAGTGGTGCCAAAGTGTGATTATGTCCGGGCATAACAGACAAAAATAAGGTCGATTTGATACTGAAGCGAGGCGTAAATGGACTCATCGAAAAAAACTACACCAGTTATTAGAAAGCCTGATTGGCTAAAAGTTAAGCTTCCAGGCGGAGATAATTTTAAAGAAGTCAGAGCAAATTTGCGGGCCAAAGGTCTTTATACAGTTTGCGAAGAAGCAGGGTGCCCTAATATTGGTGAATGCTGGGCCCAAAAAACTGCCACCGTTATGATTCTCGGAGATACTTGCACCCGTGCTTGTAAGTTTTGTGATGTGAATACTGGAAATCCAAAGGGATTTATCAATCATAACGAAATTGATGAGACGGCAAATATGGTTGGGATTATGGGCCTAAAATATATCGTTATTACAAGTGTTGATCGCGATGATCTAGCTGATTATGGTGCAAAACATTTTGCTGAGGTCGTTTCTAAAATTCACGACATCCATCCCGAAGTAATTGTGGAAGTTTTAATTCCTGATTTTTGCGGCATTGATATTCATATGCACACCTTGGCCCAAAGTAATCCCTTCGTCATTGCTCAAAATATTGAAACTGTTAAACGCTTAACAACTGCGGTGAGAGACCGTAGAGCAAGTTATGAGACAACTTTGCAATGCTTAGATTTTTATAAAAAAAATTATCCTCATATCACGACTAAAACGTCTTTGATGGTTGGTCTTGGTGAAGATATTTCTGAAATCAAGGTTGCCTTATCTGATTTGCGGGCCGTTGATTGTGACATTGTTACTTTTGGGCAATACTTACAACCTACACATCGTCATTTGAAAATTGAGCGCTATTATCATCCAGATGAATTTAGTGAATTAAAAGATATTGCCTATGGCATGGGGTTTAAGTTTGTTGCCTCTGGCCCGTTGGTTCGCTCAAGTTACAAAGCATTTGATTACCTTACACATTTAAGGGCCCAAGGAGTAAATATCTAGTGATAGATTTAACTCTTTTTGAAAATCCAATTGAAAATATCTATATTCTGAAAAAATGGAATTGGGATTATCTTGAAGCAGAAAAATTTCAACTGGAATGTGTAGATTTTGTTTATAAAAATCCACATATTTCGATTCTCATTATTTGCAGTCATTCCCATTGTTTTACACTGGGACGAGGACTTCAAAAAATTAAAGAGACGGCTTCTTTTAACCTGGTTGATTTTGATCAAGAGACAAAATTGCCATATCCCTTATACACAATTAAGCGCGGAGGAGGTTTGACTTTTCATTATCCAGGACAATTTGTATTTTATCCCATATTAAGTCTTACCACTACTAAGTTGGCCATTTATGATCTGATGCTCTCGATTATGGAGATCGTCAAAAATCTTATTCAAATTCAATTTTCTTTTCAAGGAGTAGAAATAAAAAAAGATTTTCTCGGCTTATGGTTTGATGGAAAATTCTCTAGTGCTAAGATTGCTTCTATTGGTCTCGCGGCCAATCGTTATATTACTTACCATGGTCTAGCACTTAATTTTTTGAATGATAAACCTATGTTTGATGCCTTAAAGTCCGTTCATCCTTGTGGCCTTTCGGGAGATATCTATAAAGATTTAGAAATTTTGTTATCGAGAAAAATCTCCCTCGAAGATCGAGAGAGATTTTGTACAAACTTTATTGATTTATTCATAGAATATTTAAAACCAAATCATCTTATGATTGAAAGACAAAGGTCTTCATCTTGAATTTTTAATTCAATCTCAGAAGTGGTGTATTTAGAAATTTGATTTGAAATCAGCTCAAATAAACTTTGATCTTGATTAAAAAAACGATCATGAGAATTCGAAATTCCAAACACATCACAAAATTTATTCCAAAATTTTTCTTCAACTGCAGCTAAGGCCACATATTTAAGATCACGCGTTTGGTAGAGTGAGTAACAAGGGTAGATGCCATTGTGCAAGAACTTGGTTCTTCCAACTTGCCTGTCTTTTTCTGGCCAAAAAATTCCCAATACTTCTTTTGTAACATGATCGAGATATGTTTTAACAAATTGTGTTTGATTCTTTTTAGTCGCCTGAATATAGGCTGCCAGTAGATCAGTCGCAGCTTTATGACCAAAACTAATTCCGGCAATTGGAAGAAAAGGAGGGTCTACAATTTTATCTTTTTTATCTGCTACGTATAATGAAAGAAGACCAGTCATGGCCAATGCGTTTAAGTCATGCATTGATTTTTTTTCATGGGCCGAAGCAAGAAGTTCAATGACTACCATTGGTTTATTTAAGGTTAGGTCACGATCGGTGATTTGTAATTTTTCACGAGTTTTAGTCGGAAGTCCCATAATCACGGCATCCGACGAGACCACCAGTTCATGAATTTTCTTTTGATCTTCATTCGAATTGAAATCAAACCTGACAATACTTTTTCCAGCATTTAAATTTTCATACCAAGAAACAAAACTTGAATCAAATTGGGCAAATAAACCGGAGAGAAATGGGTCCTGAAAAATATTATCTTCAATCTTTATAACCGTTGCTCCAAGGTCCCCAAGAATTTTACCGCATAAAGGACCTGGTAGACGATGGGTTAGATCAATAATGGTTAAACCAGCTAGCGGTTTGAAGCTCATACTAGTTTGCTCCTTCTTCTTTTGGATTAAGTGTCGTCACAAACTCTTCAATTCCATGACCTTTTAGTTCACATGCATTCATTGTACAAATTTGCCATTCATTGTTCTCATCATGGTAATCAATGACAAAACGAGTAAGGAAAAAAGGAATCATCTTAATAAAATTTTCTTCTTGAGTCCAAACTCTTGGAACTTTCATAACACGATACACTTCACTAGGATAAGTAAGACCGCGAAGCGCTTCCCCCGAGCTAACTGGGTTAATTTTTAAAACTGTATGGGTGACGTTTTCTTGTAAATCTTGAATCACGTCTTGATAATTCCTGTCAGAAAAAAGAACAGCTGCTCTTCTTGAGAGAATAATAAATGTACCAACGGGTGATTTAAAAGAACTATCAAAAATACTGTATTCTTGGTTTGGATAAAGTTCAAACTCTTCTGACAGACGAGCGCGAGTCAGCATTTTATTTCCGTCAAGGAACTCTTTTGAAATAAAAATCATAGCGTCTTGAAAGTTTTGCTTAAAGATACTATTGCCAGAAATTTCATATAAGCGAATTTGAGATTCTGCAAACATTACAAAATCTTCAAGGTATGGATGAGAGTAGGGCATCGTTGTTGAATGCCGCATTTTTATTCCATTTGGATCCTGAATTAGAAATGTTTTAAAAATTCCTTCAATAACTTTATTTAAAAGATTTGAAGACATTCGTTTAATCACTTCAACTTGAGAGTATTGGACAACATCAACTAAGGCCGAAACCATCATAAAGTTCCAGCTTGCGACACCTTTATTGTCAGTGGCCGGAGGAATGCGCTCTTTTCTTTCATTCACTATAGTTTTTCTAACTGCTCTGATAATATCCCAATTTTCTTGAAGGAAGTACTCGTCTTTGAATTGAGGATCAAGTGAGATGATATTGAGATTATGTTCAAAATTTCCTTTATCTGTAATTTGAAACCATTTTTTTATTTTATCCATGTTTTTTGCGAGAGTTTCTTTCTCGTTATCTGACTTATTGAGCAAGTCTTCAAATTCAGCATAGCTAAAAGTAAAATAAAGTCCTTCGACTCCTTCACTATCAGCGTCCTGAGAAGCAAAGAAATACTTGGCACTCGTTTCAGTACCATCATCTGCCAGCATTTCATCTTCTAAATAATTAAGCGTATTAATGATAGAATCAAAAACTAGGGGAGAAGGATGAACTAAGCTTAGTTTAGACAAAAGTTTTAAAAACCCAGCTTGATCGTAAAGCATTTTTTCAAAATGTGGCACGAGCCATTTCTCGTCAGTAGAATAACGATGAATTCCACCACGGGCGTGATCATTTATTCCACCCATCAACATTTTTTCCATTGAAGAAATGATAAATTCTCCCTGTTCACGTGATACCATTCCTTCCAGCATCTGTTCGATCGCCCATTCAAAAAAAGCAAAGTGAGGAAATTTTGGTGCGGTACCATAACCTCCCCATTCGAGGTCGCGGAATTCTTTGATTGCTTCTAGGATTCCATTTGGAGGAGGGAAGTGTCCTTCAAACTGCACTTTTTCAATATTTGCGTTTCCATTTTTAATGGCCTCTGTAACTTGCGAAGCATTTTTTTCGACTTGTTCTTTTTCCTGATCAAAAGCTCTTCTTAATTCCTTTAAAAGATCAGAAAAGTTTGGTCCGCCATCTTTAGAAACTGCAGGGAAGTAGGTTCCCACGAAAAAAGGACGCATATCAGGTAATAAAAATGCAGAGAGTGGCCATCCGCCATTATTGCTAAATAACTGCGCCGCTTTTTGATAGTAGTTATCAAGATCAGGATATTCTTCGCGGTCAACTTTTATACAAATAAAATTTTCATTCAATTGTTTGGCGATTTCAACGTTCATAAAAGAATCATGTGCCATGACATGACACCAATGACATGAAGAATAACCAACTGATAAAAAGATAGGTTTATTTTCTGCCCTTGCGGCCTCTATTGCTTCTGGGCCATAGGCCCACCAGTGAATGGGATTCGAAAGATGCTGTCTCAAATAAAGAGATTTTTCGTTTTTCAATCGGTTTAAATTTAAATTTGTATTGGTCATAGATCACCCTTAAGAAAAGCCCATGTTAGGCGATGTAAGCAAAAAATATTGCCTAATTATAAGCCCCAGATAATGTTAAAGGGAAGTAATTATTGCATTTTGATCGTTATCTATAAACATGAAATATTTTTACGATGACAGCTTTAGTCTAGACTTGTCCTAATGCTAGAGGTTAAGAGTTGATCATGAAATTTTTAAAAGGTGCATTACTACTTCTTTTAGTTGGAGCTCTCTGGTCAACTTCTTCTTGGCTAAAATCATATCGCTTAAATCATCTGGTTGCTAATGGGAAAATTCCCTACGGCCCAATTCCAAACATAATAGAAAACTATTATTCTTACGATGGCCTCCAATCTGCATTTAATTCAAATCTTGAATTAAAGCGCGCCGATGAATTTACCAAAAAAGAATTCGAGAATCTCATTCTTGATTCCCTCGATCCAGTTGCTAAGCAAAACTTCCAAAAATATTTATTAGCGACTCTCGATCTGTCAGTTGATTATCAAATTGACCCTTTTTGGATTATCTCTGTGATGATGGTTGAAAGTGGTTTTGATTTTAGGGCCAAAAGTCATAGAAACGCTCGTGGCCTGATGCAAATTAGACCCGATACCGCCAGTCATTTATATCAATTAATGAGAAAGAAGGTGAGTGATGCGCACCTTAATGCAAATCTTCACCATCCATCAGAAAATATTGAGGTTGGTATTTTTTATTTAAAAAAACTTTTACAAAATTTCAGAATGAATTATCGCTTAGCAACTATCGCCTATAATATCGGCCCTAATAAATTAAAAAATCTTTTGGATGCTAATGATATTGATACAGTTAATTTTTCTTATCTCGTGAAAGTGCAAGAAAGTTATAAAGACCTTTCTAAAAATTTTGCTCAGGAATTAAAGAAACGACCTCGACCTTTTGAAATGACTTATGTTGTTCTTGGGCAGGGACGCATTTTAGAAGATCGTCTTTTAAAGCTTTATACTGCAGCTCTCCCATTTGTAGAGGGAGATTTTTTGCTTAGTTCTGAGAATCTAGCTCATGTTTCTTCACATTCTTTATCCTTTTAATTGCTTAATTCTATACATAGCGTCTTTAAATCTTCATCATAGATGATAAATTTATAAGATTGAAATTTTCCACGGACACACACAAAATGCCTGTAAATAATAAACCTTTCGCTAAAGTGATTGCGATCGATGGTCCATCAGGATCAGGTAAATCGACAATTGCAAAAGAGCTCGCGCGGGCCTTAAATGTTTTATATATTGATACGGGAGCGATGTTTAGGGCATTGGCCTATGTCGCTAACGAAAAAAAAATAAATTTGACGGAAGGACCGGCACTTACAGAATTTTTAAATTCTCTCAAGATAGATTATGGGGTAAGTGACTCTGTCTTAATTCGAATTAATGGTCAGGATTTATCAGAAAAAATTCGCGAGCATCACGTCTCTGGATTGGCCTCTGTTATTTCTCAGTTACCATCTGTGCGAAAATACTTATTAGATTTTCAACGCTCTCTTGCTCTTGATAAAGTTTGTGTAATGGAAGGAAGAGATATTGGAACAGTTGTTTTTCCCGATTCGTTCAGTAAATTTTTTATCACTGCCTCCGTTGATATTCGAGCAGCGAGAAGACTAAAGCAGCTTCGTGAAAATGGAGATGGCAAAATAACTCTTACACAAATTGCAGAAGATGTAAGACTTCGAGATGAGACCGATATGAATCGCTCTGTGGCCCCACTTAAGAAAGCAGACGATGCCATGTTATTGGATACATCTTCATTAAATATGAATGATATAGTTCATATTCTTTCAAACGAAGTAAAGTTTAGAGCAGCACATCTCGGTTTTAAATTATGAGAGTTTTGATCAATAGATCAGATGCCATCGGGGACTCGATTTTGACGATGCCCATGGCAAAAATATTAAAAGAGAAATTCCCTGAAGCAAAAGTTACAATGTTGATTGCTGCAAAAAGTGCAGATGTTTTTAAGTCACATCCCTATATCGACGATTTTAAAATCTATCACCGCAATGCTCGTTTCTATTTAAAAATCAGAGAAATCTTTAGAATCTTTAGAGAAGTGAAACCGACTCATTATTTTTATGTTGGAGGAGGGTATCTTCCCAATTTTATCTCTTGGTTTACGAGAGTCAAATTTCGAGGTGGTTTAAAATCTCGCTGGCATACTTATTTATTTTTGAATAAAGGAATAAGACAAAAGCGTTCAATGGTAACCATGCATGAGATGGAATATAATCTCAACCTTCTTTCTCCTTTAGGCATTGATTATAACTACAAAGAAAAATCTCATTACTCCCCTGAAATTCACTTAACCCAAGATGAATTAGAGTTGAACTATAATTCTTTTAAAAAAGATTTAATTCAAGAGGGCATCGATCCTGAACGCAAAATGATTTTTATTCACCCCGGAATGACTGGTCACACCCTCAATTGGTCATCTCGCAACTACGCACGTTTAGTTTTAAAGTTTGAACAAAAATTTCCCGATAAATATTTATTTGTTATTTCCCACACACCTTCTGATCATTTTTTTCTGCAAGGGTTAAGAGAAATACTCAACAGAAAAGAAAATATTTTTTTAAAAAATCGTATTTATTATTTTAATGGCCAAAAAGAGGGGTTACGGCATTATATGTCTATCCTGACTAGAGCTGCCGTTTTTGTAGGACCTAGCACAGGAACAACTCATATTGCAGCGGTACTTGAAGTTCCTGTTGTAAGTATTTATTCACCAATCAAAATTCAATCTTCTCTGCGATGGGGGCCTTTAGCTAAAAACAAAGACAAAGTAAAAATACTAGTTCCAGATGTTATTTGTGGGGAAGTAAAAAAATGTGCTCTTCGAGAATGCCCTTATTATGAATGTATGGGCAAAATTGAAGTTGAAGATGTTGTAAAACAGGCCCTAACAGTCATGAATTTATAAGGACAATTTTATTATGAAAGATATAATTTCTCTTAGTCGTTTTAATGAAATCACTTCAAAGTTTAGCAGCATTGATCCAATCGTTGTTGTCGGAGATGTGGGCATAGATAAATACACTTTTGGTGAAGTTCGAAGAATATCGCCAGAAGCTCCAGTGCCAGTATTAGAAGTGACCAAAGAGTGGTTGAAATTAGGTTTAGCTGCCAATATTTCTCACAATCTCAGGACTCTTGGTGTGAAGTCGACCTTGTGTGGAGTTGTGGGCGAAGATAATAATGCTAATCTTTTTGATAATTTGCTCGAAGATGAAAAACTTAATACTTGGGGAATTGTACGCACAAAACTGCGCCCAACAATTTTTAAGGAGCGAGTTACAACCAATACCCAACAAATCTGTCGTATTGATTATGAATCTTCTGATTATATCGATGTAGAAACAGAGCAAAAAATTCTTCTTCGCATTTCGGAGTTTTTGAAAACTCATCAAGCTCTCATTATTGAAGATTATGCGAAAGGAACTCTTACTAAAAATTTAATTGCCACTCTTATTTCTGAATTCAAATCGAGCGGGAAATTGGTAGCAGTAGATCCTGGTAGATCTACACCTCCACTTTATTACAAAGGTGCAACGCTATTAAAACCAAATCTGAGCGAAGCTAGGATCATGGTGGAGAGTTTAGGGTATAAAGAAAAAAAATTAGAAAATATTGCAAAGATTTTAGTTGATAAACTTGATTTGCAAATGTTGGTCATCACTCTTGGTGCCGAGGGAATGGCCTTATTGGATATTAAAACTCAGCCTGTATTAAAAATAATTCCTACTGTTGCTAACGAAGTTTTCGATGTTTCAGGCGCAGGGGATACGGCCATCAGTGTTCTCACCTCAGCTCTTTTATCCGGTGCAACTCTCGAAGAAGCAGCGTGGATTGGCAACTGCGCTTCAGGCGTGGTGGTTGGTAAAAAAGGCACTGCAACTGTGAACCTCGATGAACTCAATACTTTCTTTCAACAATTGGTTAAAAAGATAGATCACTAGTTAGTGATCTTCTTTCACCCGCTATTTTCTGCTCTGAATAAAGAATGTAAAAATTACTTGACTATTTTAACTTGTTGCGTTATTCTCAGTCTTGTCCAGCTGATTATGAGTCGCAGGATAAAAACCCGTCGAAATGGCGATGATTTTGCGAAAGTGGATCAGAGCAAAGCTTGAAGCCTAAGATGTTGTAAAAGACATGATGGTTTATCAGGTTGCCGAAACGGAAAGACTATCTTCTTTGTTGAACGTGACTGGGTAAATGTTTGTGTGGCGAGCACAGGCATTTGAAGAAGGTGTAAGTCTTTGGGAGGAATTATTGGATCCGTAACGAAAGTTTAGTTGATTTCTAAAGTTCATAACACGACATTCATTTTGGAATTTGTACAAGCACCTCGGGAGGGTTTGAACAAGATTATGAGTTCAGAGGCTGACTCTTAAAAGCTCTCAAAAATTGATTTAATCAAATTTAAAAAATTATAAGTTATATAGAAAGGACAGACTAAGAGCTGTCCTTTCTTTTTTCATTTCATAACTTGCCAAATTCCCCCCCTCATGAAAAAATTTTGCCTTCAAAAATCTAAATAATAAAGGTAAAAATTCATGGTCGATTTGGAAAAAATAAAAGAAAAATTTCTAGCTTCACTCTCAGTTCTTACGAAAGAAGCAGAAGTCTTAAACTTAAAATCAGAATACGTGGGAAAAAACGGCGCTGTCTCTGAAATACTAAAGTCTTTAAAAGACATGAATGCTGATGAACGCAAGGCCTTTGGTCCAAAAGCAAATGAGCTTAAAGATTTTATTCAAGATCAATCAACGATTCATCTCTCTAAGATTGAAGTGCTAGAGATCAATAAAAAATTGGCCGAAGATCGCATCGATATCAGTCTCACAGATCAAGTTCTTGTGAAGACAATTAAGCATGGCGGTTTTCATCCTCGCACTTTAGTCCAACAAGAAATTGAAGATATTTTTCTTTCGATGGGTTTCGACGTTTTAGACGGCCCCCATATAGAAGACGAGTTTCATAACTTTGAAGCACTCAATATTCCTGCAGATCACCCAGCTCGCGATATGCAAGATACCTTTTGGTTTCACGACCCACATGACGAAGAAGCAAAAGATAAGACCGGTAAAAAAAGACTTTTAAGAAGTCACACCAGTACTATTCAAGTGCGTGGAATGCTCGGAAGAAAACCGCCTTTCCGTTTTATCGCTCCCGGAATTGTCTTCCGTTCCGAGCGCACTGATGCTTCTCATGAAATGGTTTTCACTCAACTTGAAGGGATGATGATTGGAAAAGATATTTCAGTGGCCAATCTTATTTATTTCATGAAAACCATCTTGGCCGAAATTTTCAAAAAAGATGTCGAAGTTCGTTTGCGACCAGGGTATTTCCCTTTCGTTGAGCCAGGCTTTGAGCTCGATATCAGATGCCTTATTTGCTCTGGAACTGGCTGCTCGGTCTGTAAGCAAATCGGCTGGGTCGAGTTACTCCCATGTGGAATGGTTCATCCCAATGTTCTAAAGGCCGGAGGAATTGATTCTGACGTTTATAATGGCTTTGCTTTTGGATTGGGATTAGACCGCTTGGTTATGATGAAATACGGAATCGATGATATCCGCCACCTGCAAAGTGGGGACCTTCGGTTCAATTCTCAATTTAAACTTTTTTAATTTTTTTAGGATTTTAATATGCTTATTTCTATTGATTGGATTCGCGACTTTGTACCTGTACCAAATCTTCCAGCTAAAGATATCTATACTCGTTTTACTTTAGCTACGGCCGAAGTTGAAGGTATTATCACGATTGATGAACACCTCGAAAAAATTGTGATTGCTGAAATTACCTCTTTTGAAAAACATCCAGAAGCCGACAAATTAAATTTGGTAACTTTTAAAATTTCAGAGACTGAGATTAGAAAAGTCGTCTGTGGTGCGAGCAATGTTCGAGTGGGAATGAGAATTCCTTACGCACCTTTAGGAGTGAAACTTCCAAACGGTCTTTTATTGGAAGCAAAAAAAATTCGCGGAATTCTCTCGGAAGGAATGCTTTGCTCTGAAGAAGAATTGGGTTTTGCCGAAGAATCAGAGGGTCTCATGGAGCTTCCCGCAGACGCCCCACTCGGCACAAATATGCTAACCTTTTTTAAAATGAAAAAAGACACTATTCTCGATATCGACAATAAGTCTCTTACTCACAGACCTGATCTTTGGGGACATTTCGGAATGGCCCGCGAATTTTCAGCTATGTTCGAAGTGCCACTTCTCAATCGTTTTACAAAAGAGTGGAGTGAAGGGCTAACTAAAAAATACACTAGCGAAAAATCGCCTGTCACACCTCGCTTCGAGGGTGATAGTGCAGGTATTTCATACTTTGGTCTGTCTTTACAAAATATAACGGTAAAAGAGTCTCCTGAGTGGCTTAAAGCTCGCCTCAAGGCCTGTGCTCTGCGCTCAATTAACAATATCGTCGATATTTCCAATTACGTCATGCTGGAATTGGGCATGCCACTGCATATTTTTGATAGGGATCTAATCAATGGATCAGAAGTTGTTATCAAAAAATTAACAGTTGAAGAAACTTTTAAAACCCTTGATGGTGTAGATCGTTTGTTAATTGCAGGAGATACTGTCATTGCGGATGCCAATGGAACTCTAGTCCTCGCCGGAATAATGGGCGGAAAAAATAGCGGCGTAAGTGAATCGACCAAAAATATTTTTATTGAAGTGGCCAATTGGAAAGCCGCTATGGTTCGTCGCACTTCAACTCGACTAGGACTTCGTACAGATTCATCTCAACGTTTTGAAAAAACTCTAGATAGTAATCTTACGGAGAGAACACTGCTGCGAACTCTCGAACTCGTGCTTGAGCTCTGTCCAGAGGCCATCGTCATAGGACGTGCTGAGTATGCAGGAGTAAATTTAGAAGATTCAAAACCACTCAAAATAAATACGTCTCTTCATAAAATTAAAACGGTACTCGGGTGTGAATTGACAGAAGATCGTTTAAAGAAAATTTTGCACGCACTGGATTTTGCAACAGTCGATAATGGATCAAATCTCGTTGTTACAGTTCCATCATATCGCTCAACCAAAGATATAGAACAAGAAGCGGATTTAATCGAAGAGGTTGGAAGGATTATTGGCTACGATAATATCATTCCTGTTTCACCACTCGATGGGATTGCTCCAGTTAAATTAACCGAAATGCAAAAAGTTCAGCGCAGAGTGCGTGACTTTATGGTTATGCAGGGTAAATCTTTTGAAGTTATGTCTTACCCGCTTATAGGTGAGTCACTTCTTAAGAAAGTTTCTTGGCCCATAATTTCATCTCTAAAACTAGTTAACTCGCTCTCACAAGATCATGACTTAATGAGACCAAGTCTAATTCCAAGTTTGTTGGAAGTGACTGAAACAAATGTTAAAAATTATGAGCGTGCTCGCTTTTTTGAATTAGGCAGAGTTTATTCTGAGGATATTGCAAATTTTTCAAAAGAAAATTTACACCTAGGTGCAGTCTTTTTCGATAAAGATAAAAATCCATTTCTAGAAATGACGAACGTGATGACAAATCTTCTCTCCGGTTTGAATCTTTCATTTGAACTCACTGAAAGAAATCAAAAATTTACAAACCCATTAGTGCCTGCAGAATGGCTTGGAAATCATCCATTTGAATTTACCAATATCAGGGTAATGGGGAAAAATTGCGGAGCTATTTTTTCTGTTCATCCTCTAATTCTTCGCAATTTAAAAATTAAAGGGCACCTAACAATTGCTCTTTTCGATCTATCTATTTTCGAACATTATTCTGCAAAAGATAAAACTAAATATAAACCACTTAGTAAATTCCCAAGTTCATCTTTCGACTGGACGGTGGCCATGGCCCCGGAAAAAGCAGCGATCGAAGTCCTCGTTGCCGCAAAAAAAGTGAAGCTTAAAGAGCTGCAATTAGTACAAATCTTAGATATTTTTCAAAGTGAAAACGTAAAATATGTAACTATTCGCGCGGTACTTGCCGATGATAGCGCTACTCTCAATTCAGAGCTTTTAAAACAAGCAGAAATTGCTCTGATTGACGCAACTACCAAGGCAGGGTTTAATTTAAAATAATTTTTTTAAATATAATAAAGAAATATGTTGACGATCCCTTTAAGGATCTATATTCTCGCCTCTCACCCACTGAGACATTGGCTTTCAAAGCGATCTAAAAAGAGAGCTAGGGTAAAAATTTGTTCTTTAAAAATTAAATAGAGTTAAAAGATTTGAAGCCGCAAGGCTTCGATTCAAGATGAGAAAGGTCCAAACAAAAAAATATCTGACGTGAATATTCTGTCACACTGTAAAGTTCAATTTTTG
>JAQTTZ010000181.1 GCA_028710485.1 Bacteriovorax sp.
CTGCAATTTCCTTATCTTTCAAGTATCCGTTCTTATCATCAAGAACAATAACATACTCATACTTGACTTTTGGCAAATCTTCTGAATTATCAGTCAAATCTTCATTTGTTGGAGTTTCATCTTCCACTTCTGGTTGAATTTCTTCCTCAGCAATTTCAGATTTAAGTTGGGTAATGACTGCTGCAATGATTGCTTCATCAATACCATTTTCACTCATTGCCGTTTCAATTTTCTCAAGTTCAATTTTCATGTTTTTTTATAATTTTGTTACACTATGACTATACTACATTATCCGTTTGATGTCAATGAAAAGGTAGAATTCTAGCCCAATCAACTGATTTAAAGGATGTTAAATCACTTCCACCTGCATAGGATATAGATGACTGCAAGGAATCCTTGATTTCCACAAGTCTTTGTTCATACGTAGTTCCTTCAACAAGTTCTATTACACGACCTTCCACGTTTTTCTTATGTCCTTTTAATTCGTAAGAAGTTGACCCACGGTAAACTTTCTTACCGTCAACTATCTTCGCCGGTGAGTCAATGCACGAAGCAAACCATCCGCCCGCCATGACCATCGTAGCACCAAAAGTAAGAGCCTTGGCAACGTCGCCATAGTGCTTGGCGCCACCGTCCGCAATTATGGGTGGAATGGTTGGTAGATGACCTAAAATACCACGGGAGTATTCTTTTCCTTCTTCAATGTCATGTAACGATTGTAAGGTTGGAACGTGAAAGCCAGTCATATAACGTGTTGTGCATATGGAACCACCGCCAATACCTACCTTAATGACATCAACTCCCAATTTTGTAAGATATGTAACTCCACCGTATGTAGCAACATTTCCAACTATGAGTTTTGTGTTTGGAAAATGTTTTCGAACAAATTCTATAGTTGGTTTAACATTATCGTGGTCGGCGTGCGCAACATCAACAGTTATAAAATCTACTCTCAAGCGAAGTGCTTGAATTGTCATTAATTCCGTAATTGATTCCTTACTTACACCGGTGGAAATGCTTATTAATTTCCAATTTTCTTTGTTTGCTAACTTAACAAAATAGACGGTATTCAAATCAGAACCGATGATATCATCGGACATTTGCCCGAATCGGTGATAGATATAAAAATAATCATTTTCAGAAAAGAATTTTGCAATGGAAGGGTTTATAACATCCTTCATATTTGCTGGAACTACTGGCAATTTGAATTTCCATCCGCATAGATTAACAGTTGTGTCGGCCTTACTTCTACTAGATAGTAATGAGTGGCGTGGAGATAATGTGACGGTATCGTAGGACAATAAAAAATCGTTCATAATGGGTAATACTACCACACCTATGAACGATTTTCAAGTTTTTATAAATCTATTATTTTAAAGTTCCTCTATCAATGCCTTGTTTGATTCTATTCCAATCAAAATCTTGAACTGTTTTTGCTTTTGGTTTTTTACTGAAAAATGTTTTTGATTTTTGCTTTGATTGTGGATTTGGCTTCTTATATTGATTCATTTCATCATCGGAACCTGCCCACATATCGTTCACAGCATCACCTTCATCACCTTCTTGTTTCAAATTTGATTTTGAAAGTGGCATCCAATGAGTTATTTTACCTTTCCAACTAAAACTACGATTAGCAGCATCTGATAATGTTGACCATTGAGAACCACCATCATAACGTAATTTTAAAATAATTTGGTCGCCAATTCTATTTGGCCCTTTGAAGGATTTTACAAGAACGGTTTGACCTTGTGGTGGAACTCCGCCACGCCATCTATTATCATCTAAATTAACTTGTGTGTCTTCTTGTTCTTGAAGTTCTTCGCCAGCTTCATCTGCAATCATTTCTTTAGCCGTTTCAACTGCATTTGCTAAAGCTTCTTCAAACTTACCATCTTTTAATAAATCTTCTATCTGGTCTAATCCATCGGCAAATATTGACGTGTCAGCCAAATCCGCTGATGTCATTCCTCCTAATTTCCTAGAAATCATCATATCAACCATTTTTACGGCGACTTTTCGTGGGTCGTGTAATTCTGCCATCCACTTTGTTATGATTCTTTGATTTTTGGCAACACGTTCTGCATTTTTATCTACATTACTATCATTCTCATTTAGAGAATTATGTTTATGTTGAATTTTATTTGCTTCTTCGGTTCCAGGAGCATATTTCAAAACCAAATCTTCATACATCATTTCTTCCGAAGAGCGAGGTTCAGGCCCTTTAGCCATTTGGCCAGGACTAAAACGTGAAGTGCTTAATGCAGAATAAAGATTACTTGATTGACCACCATGATAAAAGTTGGCAAACCAATAAATTGCCACTTCAGCATCATCTCTAAAACCTTCCTCGTTACCATACATTTGACGAAGGTAATTAAACATTTCATCTTTGGATGGGTCTTGGATGTTTTCAAGAAGTTTTGCTTCTGTTACAATCTTCTTCAAAAATAACTTTAACTGTGACTTTTTCATTTGAATTGTATTAACCAATTTCTGTTAGAATATCTCTTACAATGTCTTCGACTCTTTCCCATTTATGAGATACAGGGTTTTGAACAACGTTTTTATTTACGCCTTCTTGAAGATTTCCTGATGGGAACATAAATGCCCCTCTTGTGCTTGGATTTGATACAAAGTCGAAAGCAATCAATTCAAAATCATCTTGAACGATGTCTGCTTCTTCATTCATACTTTTATTGACTGTTCCGAGTCCTCTACTTGAAATACCAAGACGGATATTTGCTTTAAATAATTCCTTCAAGATGTTTCCATTTGGTGTAGGAAGAACTTCCACAGTTCCAATTAAATCATCGCCTTCCCAATGCATCTCAATGACGTTATGGGAGACGTTTTGCAAATTTACAACGGACGATTCTGGATGGTCTAGTTCACCCAATGCTCTGCGTTCTTTGATAAAATTTTCTTCGTATTTTTTAGATTCACGAAAGAGTGTGTCTTTTGGATATACTCTGCCGTTTTGATTTTTTACTTTTGCACGCTGAAGAATACCTTTAACAATCAAACGTCTGTTAAGGTCTTTAACTGCTTCTTCAAAGAGATTATCCTTGACGAATTCAAATGTTATACAATCTACTAATAATTGTTTATTGCTCATATTAAATGCTCCATCCAATCTCTTTTACGTATTCCAAAAGATAATATCTACCTGTTTTGTTTATTTCAATGGAACCTTTTGAATATTGACCGCCATACGTTCTCTGTCTCATGGCGTCTAGGGCAGCTAATTTAATGTCTCTGTTATCAACATTTACCATGTGACTTTCAGGAATCAGTAATTTAACTTTAACCTTGGTAGCATTAACGCCTTCGGCCAACATTTTAGATGCGTCTTGTATGTAACTAACAAAATTAACCTTTCCATTTTGTGACTTTACATCATCAGACATAAATTCTAAAAGGAAACTATTCAAATCATTTTGAACCCACTCTGCGACGGGAGCCACTTTTTTCTTTTTCTTTGGTGGAACTGGTGCCGTTTGTGGAACTTCTGGTTGTGGTTCTGTTGGACTTGGAGTTGCTGATTTTGGGGCTGGCGCAGGAACCGGATTTGCATCTGGAGTCTGTGGAGTTACGCCTTGTGGTTCACCTTCCGGTTCTTCTGCTGGTGGTGGAGTTCCATTTGGAGTCTCTTGTGCTCCTGGTTCATTTGCTGCCGCTGCTTGGTCTGCTTGTGGTTCTTCATTATCTGGCACAGGAGGTTGTTCTGCTCCTGGCGCGGGTTCGGAGCCTTCACTCTCAATCTTGATATTAATTCCTGGTGTCAAGAAATATTTCTTGTCATTTTCATCGGAAACAATAACAACATAATCTTTATACCAAAATTCAACACTGACCTTCTTCACAGCTTTAATTGTGTAATCGGTTTTTGGTTGACCATAACCGCGGGAAGCATTAGCTACAATGGTTTTGTTCAAAAGTCTTTCATTCATCTTATCTAAAAGAACCTTCTTAGCATCGGCCTCGGCTTTGTTCTTTTTATCTTCAAATGCTCTAAAATCTTTTGTAAAATCATATTCTCCTGGGTCTTCTGGTTCAGGAGACGTATCAGGTGTTGCTGGTGGAGTTTGTTGGTCTGGGCCACCAGCGTTCATGCCTTGAGGCGGGGCAACTGGAGCAGGCGTAGGAGCCAATGGGTCGCCCATAGGAGGCTGTGGTGCCTGCTCAGTCAAATTCAATAATTGTCTTAGTTTAATTCTGCTCATATTACTTCTTTTCGGATATGCTTTTTACTACTTTTCCATATTTCTTGGCAGAGGCTATTGCTCTACTACTACCCATTTTATTTTTTGAAAATGCAAACGGAGTCTGATATGCTCCTGCACCACCAGAATCCGACATTTCATTTACACCGTTATTAAGATTTGGATTATTTGCCTTATCTACTTGCATTTTCATCAATGCAAAAGTATTCCAAGCATCGGCAGCATCATCTGTAAAATATGATTTATCTTCATTGAATTTGCCATTTTCATACCATCTTACAACAAATTCATCGGTGTCCGGTTTTCTTACTACACGAATGTAATTTTTAACATTTTCAATTGGGTCTGGATACACAAATCTTTGTGTTTGCTTAGTAATTAATCCAGCACCTTCATTCATATCATCGGGAAAATATTCTGAAAATCTTGGTAGAAAGTCTTTAATAACTTTTTCAGCAGTTACATAAGAACTCTTATCTTTAATTCCAAGAGTTCCAATCAATCTACGAGCAAAATCTTGAAACATAGCTACAGCACGTTGTTGATTCATACCGGCAACTTCATCCAAATTATGAAGTTTCTTTACTGCAACTCCACTTTCCATATCATCTACATACTTTCCATCAAATCCAACTTTTTCTTTTACGGATTCTCTTGGATACATCTGGGCGCCACCATTTTCACGATTCTTAGACTGATTAATCAAGTTTTTGATTTTCAAATTCACTTGAATCAACTCTTTTTTCAATCCATTCAAATATCCTTGAATTTCTTCTACACGACCAAAAAATCTTTTGTCTTTTAAAGCCAATTCTAATTGCTTTATTTGACCATCTAACTCTCTTTGTTTATCAAAAAGGTCTTTGCCCAAATAATCTTTTTCTT
>JAQTTZ010000064.1 GCA_028710485.1 Bacteriovorax sp.
AATGAAGTACAACCTCCCCTTTATCTTGTAATCTTAATGAGTAACTAAAGGTCTCCAGGAACCATTTCCATATAGAGGAAAATAAGTTCACCCATAAATTGAGATCGGCTGACTTTTTTCATCTTCCTCAGACACGAAAGTAATTTTTACTTTCATCCCCAACGCCTTTGCATATTTCTTTAAAGTTGAAATTTTCAAATCTTTTCTTGCTTCAATTTTTGAAACTTCAGGTTGAGTCATCCCCTTTAAATCCGTTTGATTTTTCCCTCTTAACTCTCGGACCATCTTTAATCTAATCTCGTTTGCTCTTTCTTGACCTTTTCGGATCGCCTTATTATATCGTTCTTCACCGACAACTTTCTTTGTGTTGGCAAAAAAATCTTGATCATGTTTTTTGGTTCTCTTTTTCATTATCTCTTCCCCTTCATTGCTATCTTGGGATTTTTACAAAAAACCTTTTTTGCATTTTTCTTCTTTTTTGCTTTGGTCGCAAGCAGTTTTTTTTCTGATTCAATTAACTGCTTTTCTCTTAATAGTTCATTCTTCAGTTCATTCTCGCTTGGAAGGTAGAGCTTATATTTTGAAGCAAAAAGTTTTTTGCTTCCTTGTAGGACAGAGTACTTCACAATTGCATCGTCTTTTTCTGAACAAAGAATTATCCCAATGGTTGGATTGTCATCTTTTGTTTTAACTTGATCCTCAAAGTAGCGGACATAGAAATCCATCTGCCCTACATCTTGATGAGTAAGCTTGTCCGTTTTTAGATCGATCAGTACAAAGCATTTTAGGATATAGTTATAAAAGACAAGATCAATATAGAAGTGGTTATGCTCAGAGGTAATTCTCTTTTGGCGTGCAACGAAGGAGAACCCTTTTCCAAGTTCGAGAAGAAAGTTTTGCAACTTGTCAATAAGGGCACCTTCGAGTTCTTTTTCTTGGATGGAGCTTTGTTCGCCTACATTTAAAAACTCCAAAACATATGGGTCCTTTATAAGATCTTCAGGTGATGTCGCTATTTCTTTTTTCTTGGCATCTTTTCGCGCTAGTGTTTTATTTTTACTTGAGAGAATGCGTTCATAATAGAAAGAATCAATCTGCCTCTCGAGCTGCCTTGTCGACCAATTACACTCTATGCATTCATCAATATAAAACTGGCGAGCATCATTCTTTTCCACTCTTAATAGATGACGATAATGGGTCCAAGACAATTCGTCACTCACTGAGTGACGAATCGGAAACGCCACATAAAAAAGTCTGAAATATTTCAAGTTTGTTTGAGTAAAGCCTTTCCCATACTTTATAGTGAGATTTTTTGCTAGGTCTTCCAACAGGGCCTTGCCGTAGTCGGCCCTCTTTTTCCCTTTTTGCTCTTCTTCAACGATGAGCTTTCCAATATTCCAGTAGGCCTGCACCATCGCTGAGTTTACGGCCCTGTATGCACTGGACCTTGCATGATCTAAAACATCAGCAACTTTTTCATAAAGCGAATGTGACTTTATTTTTGGGGCTACTATTTTCTTTTTCATGGTTTTGACCTTTTCTGTTTCTAATAACTATTTTCTAGTCTGTGTTACTGATGAGCAATGGAAACGCTTCGGTTTGTTTAATGGTCCATATATCTATTATACCCCTAACTGCATATCCACTCAAGGCAATATTCACTTGACGGCATATACTAACAAAGCTTAATGGAATCATGTAATTACGAACAGTTAAGCTAAAAAGGGGAATGCAATTTGAAATTCAAACATTTTCAAAATAACCGCGTGAAATGATAATGGGGGTAAAATTGAATGAATAAAAAAATGACTTGAGCCAGGTACCTTTTTGTAAATGATCAGGCGGATTTAAAAAACTTCGCGACAATCGGTAGGCTAAACGAAGGATTGCTTTCAAGACGTTTTTTGAAACCCAAAATTTCAATTGACTCTATTTCTGAAGTCATTGGATTCATCCGTGCAATAATCCCATCATCGATCTCATCACTTTTGTGATGTACAAAATATCACCAATTGAATCATATTCAAAAATTAGTTGATCATTGTTTGCGTTCACCACAATTCTCCTGTCGGGGGGTTTTCGGCACAAGTAAGATGTTATGATCCAGCATCGACCTGGGTCATGCCTGGCCACTATGACCATAAATTTACTATTTATAATATGGAAGAATGCCATTTAACTAAAAGGTATTCCCCTGTTGATTTCTTTAAAATAAAATCAGGAAAAAATTGGTTGCATCATTTTTTAAAAAAATGTCTCCTGGAACCTTTTTTTTGCTTTAAAACAAATTGATGACTATTATTACCCTTCAATTATTGTTTTCCAGAGGAAATTCTTGAACATTCTCTATATAAATCATTACGCAGGCTCTCTTAAGTATGGAATGGAATTTAGACCCTACTATCTTGCGAAGCGTTGGATTGCAAACGGTCATAAAGTAACTATGATGGCGGCTTCTTATTCTCATATAAGAGCTAAGCAACCTGAGGTTACGACTCCTTTTGTTTCGGAAATAATTGACGGAATCACTTACCAGTGGTGCAAAACGCCAAGCTACGAGCAAAATGGAGCTAAACGATTTGTTAACATGCTTGTTTTTATATTTAGGTTATTTCAATACGCCTTCAAAATTAATTCGGTTGATGCACCGACCGCAGTGATTGCATCAAGTACATATCCTTTAGATATTTTTCCCGCCTGGTTTATTGCAAAAAAATTTAAAGCAAAACTTATCTTCGAAGTTCATGACCTTTGGCCTCTTTCTCCTATCGAATTAGGAGGAATGTCGAAATACCATCCATTTATTATGCTCATTCAATTCGCTGAAGATTTTGCCTATAAACATTCTGATTCTGTAGTATCGATGCTTCCAAAAACGCTTGAGTATATGGTGTCACGAGGACTAAAGAAGGAAAAATTTAATTACATCCCAAATGGGATTGAACTAAAAGAATGGGAAACATCTGGTCTTCATGCCAATTCCGAAAATGGAAAATTAATTGAAGAGAAAATACAAAGTTGTAAAGCTGAAGGCTTTTTCACAGTGGCTTATCTTGGAACTCATGGCCTAGCTAATTGTTTAGAAAATCTAATCAATGCGGCTGAAATTTTACGAGATGAAAAAATATTCTTTTTTTTCGTGGGCCCAGGGCCTGAAAAGGAATCGCTTAAGGCACTAGCTCAAAAGAAAAAGCTATTAAACATTATCTTCGTTGACTCGATTCCCAAGGGAGAAATTCCGATCATTACCAAACTTTTTGATGTAAATTATATTGGTCTAAAAAAAGAGTCATTATTTAGATTTGGAATTAGCCCTAATAAATTAATGGATTATATGGCCGCAAAAAAGCCAATCATAAATGCTGTTGAAGCAGGAAACGATCCGGTAAAAGAAGCTGGCTGTGGAATAAGTGTTCCAGCTGAAAATCCCCAAGCACTGGCGTTTGCCATACAAGAAATCAAAGCTAAACCTGAAACTGAACTCCTATTAATGGGGGAAAATGGTTACAAGTTTGTTTCAAACGAAAATGATTATGAAAAACTTGCGCAGAAGTTTTTAAAAGTGATGGAAAAATGAAAATTGTAACAATCGTTGGAGCCAGACCCCAATTTGTCAAAGCGGCAGTGGTAAGCAGGGCCATTTCAAAACATAAAAATATCGAAGAAGTCATTGTTCATACCGGACAGCATTTCGATAGCAATATGAGCGATATTTTTTTTGAAGAGATGCAAATCCCTCTTCCTAAATACAATTTAGGTATATCAGGACTTAGTCACGGCGCAATGACGGGAGAAATGCTTAAGGAAATTGAAAAAATTTTAATGCTCGAAAAACCAGATTGGGTTCTGGTTTATGGCGACACCAACTCCACGCTGGCGGGAGCGCTGGCGGCCAGCAAACTTCATATCAAAGTCGCTCATGTGGAAGCGGGGCTTAGAAGTTTTAATATGAGAATGCCGGAAGAGGTAAATCGCATTTTGACTGATCGAATTTCGACCATTCTTTTTTGCCCGACAGAGACCGCTGTCGCCAATTTAAAAAATGAAGGGTTTGATAAGATTAAAGCAGAAGTAATCAATGTTGGCGACGTCATGCTTGATGCTGTTAAATTTTATTCGGAATTTGCCTCTCCTTGCCCTTATAAAGAACCATTTGTTTTGGCGACACTTCATAGGGCCGAAAATACTGATGATGAAAAACGATTGCGAAGTATTTTCCAGGCTTTTAATGAAATTGCAAAGACCATGGACATTGTGTTACCGCTTCATCCTAGAACCAAAAAGATTGTTGAGAATTTAAAGATTGCAACTGGGCAAGTCAAAATGATTGCGCCTGCAAGTTATTTTGAAATGCTCTCAATGCTAAAAAACTGCTCCTTGGTTGCAACTGATAGTGGCGGTCTTCAAAAAGAAGCTTATTTTTTCAACAAGCCGTGCATTACTCTTCGAGATGAAACAGAATGGGTGGAATTAATCCATTGTGGGCAAAACATCTTAGTGGGAAGTGATACGGATAAAATAGTGGAAGGTTTCCATAAAGCACTCTTAAATCAAAACAAAATTCAGGATAGTCACCTCTACGGTGAAGGCCATGCTGGTGAAACAATTATTAGAAAGTTAGAAGGAAATTAATGTTTTTAAAAAAATTAAAGATATTAAGAAATATAGATATTGTCTTTCTTGTTTACTATATAATTGCGCTGCATCTGTTGGTCATCAAGGTTAACTTCCCCCCTGTAGAAAAAAAATCTATTATTGTGAGTTGTGGTATTTTTTTATTTGTTACTTCCGTAATTCTAATTTCCATTAAACGAATTAACAGCCTTTTTCTTAAACACACATCCGGTTTTCAGGCTGCGATAGAGACCCAGTATTTACAAACAATAGTGCAACTTATTGCTTTAATCTCTGGTAGCTTAATCTTATTTTCAATCTTTGGTTCAATGTACACTTATCAAGATATTCTTTACGCTCAAGGTGGGTTCGGCCTACGGGCAATTTCAACCAGTCTACATAAACTGGTACCTCTCGAAACTCGTTGGATTTATTTAATCGGTCCATGGATCTTTCTTTTGCAACCTAAAGACAAAAAAGTTAAAGCCATTAAGTGGGTCAACGCTTTAATCTGGATCATCTTAATCTTATTAACTCAGACTAAATTGAATTATTTATTTGTTATCTTCTTTTTTGCAAGTTTTTACACGAGTGAACTTATTAAGAAGTTTTCGCTTTATAAAGTTCTTGGCTTGATATTAATAACTTTTTTTTCTTATTTAGCCTTAAACTTTGTGATGATCAAATCGGGCTCAGGGGAGCAAGTCGTTCTCTCTAATCCAAAAATTATCAATTTAAATATTGAAAATAATTGGAATCACACTCCTCCCACCAATAAATGTAATTCTTATAGTCCAATTGCTTCCACGGCTGTCTTTTCAGAAAGAAAATTATCTTTTTCCTTCCAGGATTTTCTAAGCAATATTTATGGCCGAATTTTTGGAGTGGCCCAGAGAGCGACCGGAGCTTATTACTGCTTAAGAGATTATGGACATTGGCGACCAAATTTTAGAGGTCACCAACTCGCTCGCCTCTTGGAGATTTATAAGCCTGTGAACCGCTGGGTGATGCAAAATATGGATCCTGTTCATGGTGCCACTGCCGTAACATCTGCCGTTGCAAATTTCATTGCAGATGCTTATCTTAATTCTGGCTACTTAGGCATTTTCCTGGCATCAGGTCTGTCCATCTTTGGGTGGATATTTTTAAAACTACTTAGTGAAATAAATTCTTCCCAAGCATTTTACTTTTTATACTTAAGATATTTATTTTGCTTAATCTTAATGTCTCAAAGTTTTATATCTGCTTTTATTGTACTATTTTTTCTATTCTTAATTTATTACATAAGTTATTTAAGTAAGTTGATTATTAGATCATCACACTTTAATGAAACACTTTCTTAAAAAAAACTGGACTTTATCGCAATAGGAGTTAAATTTGCAAATTTTCTCAAATCGAATTGGTAAAATTCAGCGGAAGGCTTTAATTCGCTCAATTGCTTGGCATTTTGATCTTCTTTTTTTAAATATGTATTTTTTTATTGTTTTTGGAATAGCTTATTTTCAAAAAATACCTGCATTAGTTGATAATTCTATTCTAATCTATATCCCAGGAATTTTCTTATCGATTATAATTTTTGGAAAAATGCTTTTCTTAAGGAAAAACTTTTTATCCCTAACAGCTTTTTCGAATCTAGAGCCTCACAAAATTACATATCAAATCCTCTTAGGCATTACAGGACTTGCTACAATTGCCACATTAATTTCTTGGTGCTTTGCTTTTAAAAGCCATTCTGATCTTCTAAACATTTCCCCGATTTATGGAATGAGGGCAATCACAACTAGCCTGCATTTTTTAGTTCCACTTGAATCGCGCATTATTTTTATTCTTATTCCTCCTTGCCTTATGTATCCTTATCCAGAGAAGAAAAAGATTCATATTATTCTACTTTCGTTAACATTAGTCCTTTTTGCTTTTTCAACCCAAACAAAATTGGGATATTTATTTGTCCCCTCTTTTTTATTTTATTATTTTATAATCAATCGAGAACTTCCCTGGAAGTTATCACTTCTGAGCAAAACGATGATCTCCTTATTCCTACTTTCTTTTCTCGTTGGTGGATTTGAGCTTATAGCACTGGATTTCACACGCGGCATGCATTTGACAAATGATAAATCAATTAAGCTAACTGCTGCAGGTTCGCCAGAGCTAGGTAATATTTTTCTTAAGGATCATGATTTGTGTAAAGGTGAAGAACACACTTATCCTTTATATTTTGAGACATCAAATAATTTATTAATAATATCTCAACGTGTATTTCAAAGAGCTTTTAGTCTTTCTGCAGAAATGGTCAGACTCTTTCCCTGCTTACGAGAAAGTGGTTGGCGTCCAAGCTTTAGAGGACATCAGCTTTTTCGCTTAATTGGTGCCTATATCCCTTATTACCGTTATGCATATGAAGCATTCAGACCAAAAAGTGGCACGCAAATAAGCTCTGCTGTGACGAACGTTGCAGTTGATGGATATTTCAATATGGGCTATCTTGGTGTAATAACAAGTGCACTAATTACTTTATTTATTTTACTTTCATTTGATCTTGTCCATCAAAGCGCATCTTTTACCCCACTCCTTATTTACTTTAAAATATATTTTATTATTGTTATCTCGCAACTTTCAGTACTTTCAGGACTTGTAACCATACTACCTCTTTTTATGCTCTTTATTCTGGATATATTTTTTTCATACTACTTAAAGAAGGATGTTGTCCGTGTCTCATAGAAAAAAAATTTCAAAAACATTTGCGGCAACTATATCATCACAACTTTGCAATTTTATTTTTCTACCATTTATCAGTCGATTATATTCTCCAAACGAGTTCTCTCAGTGGGCAATATTTCTAGTAATTGTGATGATTATTGGAACAGTTGCTACTTTTAAATATGCAGATGCCATTGTCATTGAAGTTAATAATGAAGAGAGGACCAATCTTTTTTATGGCTCACTTTTGGCTATTTTTATTTCTTCTACAATTGGTGCAACTATAGGTCTGTTTTTTTTCTCTTTCCCAATAGCTCTTCTATTATTTCTTTCAATATTTGGCATCGGATTTCAAACTTTGTCCCAGCAAGTTTTCTTAAAAAACACACACCTGGGACGATTTGTTACTATTACTTTTCTAAATTCTTTCTTGGTTCCAACTTTTCAACTAATATCTGGAAAATTTATCGCACCTACAGGTCTATTTTTAATTGCTGGAGCAACTACTGGATATCTCTTAACGGCTACGATTGGCTTTCTTCTCATTATCAATGGCCAATATCTGTCTCGAAAACCGCTTGATAAATCTTTATTCAAAACTTTAATACGCTATAAAAAATTTCCACTTTTTTCTATGAGCTATACCCTTTTATCAGCTTTAAGGTTAAGAGCTATTTATTTTTTTATGCATAACATAGATCCAAGCCTTAACTCTTACTACGCTCAATCTGAAAAGCTTCTTTATGCCCCTGGGAATTTTATGGGCGCTGCAGTTCGTCCCATTTTTTTTAATCTTATTTCTCAAAGAAAAATAGAAGAGATTGAAGGGCAAATCATTTCACTTCTCAATGCCATCGCCAAAATCGCGCTGCCTTTTATGGCCATTTCATACATTTATTCTGTCGAGATAATTAATTTATTTTTTGGGCCAAAATGGATGTCAATGGTCTTCATATTTAGAATATTGCACTTTCCTGCCTTTTTCCTGCTTTTGATTAACTGGCTTGATCGCACCTTTGATGTTTTAGATGCACAATTCGAACTCTTTAGATTGGAAATTATTTTTGTCTTTTTAACTTTAATCATCATTGCCATAGTTTTTTTGCTCTTAAATAAAAAAGAGAATCTTTTAATCATCGCCCTTACTGTTAATTCAGTAATCTACTATTGCTTTTGGTTATGGCGCTTGTTCGTCAAGGCTAATTTTTCTTCGATTAAATTTTTAAAAATGCTTTCTGTTTGGATTATCACAATACTTTGTTGGTATTTATTTATGAGTTTTATAAAAAATTCTTTTGATAATTTTTTCATTAGAATTCCGATCATGATCTTCGGTATATTAGCCTACGCATTTTTTGATAAAGATATTCGAGCCAACACTACAAAATCTTTGAAATAAAAATTCAGTGCCATCTAAAAGGAATTGAAGAAGTCTCTAGCGGCAGCGTCTCGCTCTCCTTAGGATCGTGAGGAGCAGTTGTACAATTGGCAATGAGTGCATGTGTCTTAGAGACAGCTTTAAAACTATACCAAACATTCGGTGGAACTTTTAAGAGCAGATAATTAGCAACTCCAAATTCAACACATTTTAGAAGACCTTTTGTTTGGGAATTGTCCCTGTCATCGTAAAAAACAATCTGAACCATTCCTTCAGGAACTACCATATATTGATAAATTTCTTTATGCTTTTTCCAGCCTTTTACCTGACCTGGATTAATTAATGAAAAATAGAGCTCGCCAAATTTTTCAAAATATGGATCGCTTGAGCGGATCATGTGCATGACTGCGCCACGTTCATCTCTAATAATTTTCAGAGGAAAAGTTTCGATTCCTACAATTAAATTATCTTTTAATTTTTGGTCCAAACCATTCCTCGTTTTGAAGCAAAATCCCCATAGGATTTAATTTGTAAGTCGGTAAACTCTTTGACTGAAACAGGAATTTCATGCCAATTGCGATACCATAAAGCTGTCATCTCGACTGTCTCATTGAAAGTAAGTGTAGGCATCCACCCAAGACGATTGAGGGCCTTGTCACAACAAAGTTTTAACAATGAGGCTTCTTTTTTATTTAGGTGATGTGATTTATCGATATCGACTTTCACATTCTTCCAGTGATGTTGCATTTCTTCAATCAGGGCCGAGACAGCTTTATTAACTTCTGCTTTAGGACCAATATTGAATGATTCTCCATTTAAACCTTCAACACCCTCGAGCAATTCAGAAGCCAAAAGCAGATATCCACTGAGTGGCTCAAGAACGTGTTGCCATGGTCTTGTCGCTTCTGGGTTTCTTATTTGTACTGATTCACTTTTGGTCCATGAGCGAATGCAATCAGGAATGATTCTATTGGCTGCCCAATCTCCTCCACCAATAACATTCCCTGCTCTCGCAGTGGCAATACTTAAATGAGGCATAAATTGTAAGTATGTACGGAAGTAAGAAGAAAAAATGATTTCGGCACAGGCTTTTGAGGCACTGTAGGGATCTTTTCCACCCAAGCGATCATTCTCTCTATAACCAAATTCCCATTCTATGTTTTCATAACACTTATCACTTGTGACGATGACTACTGATTTGAGTGATGGTGTATGACGAATAGCCTCTAGGACATTCACTGTTCCAAAAGAATTTGTTAAAAAAGCATCTTGTGGGTGTTCGAGACAATCACTAACGATTGCATTTGCTCCCATATGAAAAAGAATATCTGGTTTAAAGTCAGTTAAGAATTTAAGGATCTCATTGTAATTAACAATATTACCCCTGACGTCCAAGATATTTTGATCTAAGTGTGCCAGCTCAAAGTGAGAAGGTGTTGTTGGAATGTCTTTGGAAAAACCCGCGACTTCAGCACCAAGCTGATTGAGCCAAGCCGTTAACCACGATCCTTTAAATCCTGTGTGCCCTATGACTGCAACTTTTTTATTTTTAAATTTATTTTTAAAGTACATCTATTTTACCCAGGGAGCAGTTCCTTCTTCCCAAACTTTATTTAAATATGTTTTATCGCGAAGTGTATCCATGCATTGCCAGAAACCTTCGTGTTTAAATCCCATTAATTGCCCTTCTTCGGCCAATCTTTCCAATGGTCGACGCTCTAGTATTGTTTCATCGCCTTCTTCGATATAATCAAAAATAGCAGGTTCAAAAACAAAGAATCCACCATTGATCCATCCATCTTGCGTTTGAGGTTTTTCCTTGAAAGAAACAGCTTTGTTTCCAACGAACTCAATAACACCAAAACGCGAAGGGGGTCTTACGGCTGTGAAAGTTGCAATCTTCCCATGGGCCTTGTGAAATTTTATTAATTCCGTAATATTAATATCAGAAACGCCGTCACCATAAGTCAGCATAAATGTTTCATTGCCTACGTGTTTTTTTAGTCTGGCAAGCCGTCCGCCAGTAAGGGTGTTTAATCCTGTATCGATGAGATCAATTTTCCAATCTTTGTGTGACTCTCTTAAATGCTCGACAGAGCCATTGCTTAAATTAATTCTCAGATCATTGCTTAGAGCGTAAAAATTTAAGAAGAATTCTTTGATAACTTCGGCTTTAAACCCAAGTGCCAGTACAAAATCTTCAATTCCATGCTTGGAGTACATATTCATAATATGAAGTAGGATTGGCATATCTCCTACTCTAACCATAGGTTTTGGTACCAGATGTGTCTCTTCACTTAGCCTTGTGCCCAACCCTCCGCACAACAAAACAACTTTCATAAGAATTTCCTAGATAAATAAAGTGATTCTATAAAATACAGAGGAAGCCTCTCTTATTTGTGCTTTTTTTTCAATCAAAAAAGTAAGATAATACATAGATGAATACATCTCTAAATAATTCAGAAATTCTAGTTTCGGTCATTGTTCCCACCTATAACCATGCGCATTTGATAAAAAAAGCTTTAACTTCTTTGATTGAACAGACTCATCAGAACTGGGAAGCGTTAGTCGTCAATAATTATTCCGAAGACAATACCATTGAGGTTATTGAGTCCTTTCAGGATAAGAGAATAAATGTAATAAATTTCCATAATAATGGAAGCATCGCTGCCTCAAGAAATGTGGGTATCAAAGAATCAAAAGCTCCTTATATTGCCTTTTTGGATTCTGATGATTATTGGTATCCAAAAAAGTTAGAAAAATGTTTGAACAAAATTATTACTGATAATGCTGATCTTTGTGTTAACAGTGAGATTATCATTTCCAATAAAAAACCCATCAAGCCACTAATTTGCGGGAATAAAGAGCAACTGACTTATTTTCATTTACTGTTTAGAGGAAATTGCATTTCAACATCATCAGTTTTAATGAAAAAAAATTGTATTGATCATGTTGGAGGATTTAATGAAGATTCACAAATGATCACGGCGGAAGATTATGATCTATGGCTTCGAATCGCTAAGAAGAATTATCGCTTCACCCACGTTGATGAAATTCTTGGTGGGCATTTACAACACTCATCCAATTCCAGCTCATTTGTTGAAAAACATCACAAGGCGATTGTAAATGTTCTCGAAAAATATTTACAAGAATTTCCTAACAATTTTAAAACATCAGTTAATAAACGTATTCGGTATGCAAATTTATTTTACGAGACTGGAAGAAATGCTACTCGGCAAAAACAGTTTAGTGACTCAATGAGTTTTTATCTAAAGTCGTTTAAAAATAATCCGTTTAAAATTAAGACATATCCGGCCGTGCTTATTAGCTTATTTAAACAGCTTAAGAAATCTGTATGAAAACGATTTTAATTACTGGAGCGAGTGGGTTTCTAGGCGATAAAATTTTTGATTCGCTTTCAAGTTTGAACGAGTACAAATTAGTTCTCGGAGTGAGAGATCCTTCAAAAATTTCTGGTATTGATAAATTTAAAAATGCTGAGATTAGATATTTTAATTTGGTTGATGATGCAACTTATTTTCAGGCACTGGTGGGAGTTGATGCTGTCGTTCATTTAGCGGCGATGGATTATGCCGATTGTGAAAAAAATCCTGAACTTGCCTGGAAGGTTAATGTAAATTTGCTTGAAGCCTTTTTTTTAAAATGCAAAGAATCAGGTGTTAAGCAATTTGTTTATTTTTCGACCTTTCATGTATATGGGCCAAGTTTAGAAGGTGTGATTACTGAAGAAACTGTCACCAATCCGGTTAATAATTATTCTAAGACACATCTTGAAGCTGAGAAAATAGTTTTAAGTAATTTGGGGATTGAAGGGATTGTGGTTCGGCTTTCAAATGCTATTGGGAAACCGCTGCATGCTGATTCTAGTGCTTGGAAATTGGTGGTTAATGATCTTTGCAAGCAAGCGGTCACTTCGAGAAAGATAGTGCTCCAATCGACAGGGAAGCAGCTGAGAGATTTTATACCTGCCAGTGTTGTTGGTTTTGCCATTGATACGATTTTGGAAAAAAATAGTACGATCAACGCTTCTGCGATCTATAATCTGGGCAGTGGAAAAAGCTTGAGCATTCTTGATATCGTAAAAATTATTCAGAAAGAATGCCAGGATCTCTATCAATTCACACCAACTTTTGAGACTAGAGAAAATACAACTGAGAAAATTTCTTCGTTTCATTTTTCTGTTAAAAAATTGAGTCAACTGGGGTTTGTCTGTTCAACGACTATTAAAAAAGAAATTGGAGAAATATTATTATCGATAAATAATTAAGATTTTTTTCCTAATTCTTTTTCAAGAATGGACTTTAAAATAGTGTTGCCCTGATCGTAGGCCATGATTGATGAAAAATGAGAAGCCTCAATATCTTTGCGCCAATTTAGTTCATCTACATTAAAAAGATGATCAAGAATACGTTCAAAACTTTGAGTGTTTGGAATATTGGTCCAGAAAGGACCTTCATCTGCAAATTTTCCCGGCCAGCCGAATGTTTCTCCTGAAAATTTTACAAAACTTCCTCTAATTGAAAAAATTGCAGTTTTATTCCCTCTCGCTAATGATTCATAACCTAGAGTTGAATCAATCGCAACCACAACTTCTGCCGTATCGATGGCCTGATAACTAGAATTTAATCCAGCTGGTTCCAAAAACTCAGGGGACCTATTCAAAAGTTTAGCGAAATAATCAGCTTCTTCTTTTCTCTTTGGTGTCGTCGAAGGGTGCCGTGAAATTATCATGATTCGTTTATTTTTTGACTTAGCATACTCATTCAATGTTTTAAAAATTAGACGATCAATTTGACCAAAATAAGTTTCGTGATCGTAGAATGTATCTCCTATTTGAACACCATGGTCTTGCCATTGTGAAATGAAAGCAATTGTATCTTTTTGAATACTTTTCTCTAAGTGGGAAATTTGGTTATTTTTAATTGATCCAATGGGAAAAACTGAACCTGAAATTGATTTAGAGTACTCTCCACCTACACCAGAGCCAAAAGTCATCATATAATCAACAGCTAATTGATGCTGAAGACTTGAATCAACTTTATCGAGATTTTCAAAAACTTGCCCAAAGTAACCTCTAATACCATTTTGAATAAACATCGTTTTTATATTTGGATGTCTTTTGCTTATTGTATGAAAGGACATATTATTATCTATAAAAGTGATTACCAAACGTGGATTAACTTTTTCAACATAACAATCTTTATAGGCATCTTCTTTACTCCCAACTCTAAATAAACTGGCGAGTAAAACGAGAATATTGATTTGCTCACCACGAACATGAAGTACTTCAGGCTTCCAATCTCCAAAATATTCCATAAGGACATGTTGATTAACAGAATCAAAAATAAGTACATCACTTTTTTTAGGCCAACGAAAAACTTTCTTCGCTCGAAAAAAATAATTAGTATAATACTTTAATTTTTTAAGTTTTTGGTTTTGAATCACGTTTTGTTATAATTTTTTTGGATCATTAATTCGGCTAATTTTAAATCGAATTCTGTATCAATATCCAAAGAGCGGTCTTGTGGCATTATATATCCAAGTGTTTCTTCGGTTACAAAAGATTTTTTTTCCAAAAGCCATTCGCTCTTTGCCACATAAACTGCGCCATTTAATGTGTAAACTTTTGGTAAATCCTGGCGACGAACAAAATTATTATCTTTTTCCATTATGGGCTTCATCTCACAATTGGGTGCTAGGGTATACATCCAAAAAGGACTTTGCTCTACTTCTGCCAATGAAACACAGGCATTGGAATCATTTTCCAAGCAGCGCTCGATTGTGCCGTCTATATCTTCAACATTACGAAGAGGAGAAGTTGGTTGTAGTAAAACAATAATATCAAAGCCAGGCACCTTTTCCATGGCGTGAAAAACTGGCTCCATACCAGGAGTAGCATCAATGGCCAGTTCACTAGGACGAACGAACGGGACTTCGCAGCCCCACGTTTTAGCTACAGAAATAATTTCAGCATCATCTGAAGAAAGAATTAACCGATCTATATATTTTGATTTCTTCGCTTCTTCTATGCTCCATGCAATTAGAGGTTTACCTGCAAGCTCCCGAATATTTTTTCTCAGAACTCCTTTAGATCCTCCACGAGCGGGAATAATCGCAAGAATTTTTTTTCCTTTTATCATTTAAACACCTTCACGAAATCGCCTTTAGCGCGATCAAAGTCAGCCATTTGACCAATATCAAGCCAGTATTCTCTGATTGGAAATACAGAAGTGTTTTGTTTCTCTTCGATCATTTTTTCAAATAAAGTAGGCATGTCAAAATTAGAATCAGCAGGAATCATATCTAAAACTTCAGGTTCTAAAACATAAATTCCAGCATTCACAAAAAAGCGTTGAAGTGGTTTTTCATCGATTCCAATAATACGATTGTTATCTATTTTAACAACTCCATAAGGAACCTGAAAATCATACTCGCGTACGCACATTGTCCCTTTTGCATGATTCTTCAAATGGGAATCAAGTAAGTGACTGAAGTTAATTTTAGTCAGTAAATCCCCGTTCATAACAAGTAACGCTTGAGTCGGTTTTTTGGGAATCAAGCTTAATGCACCAGCTGTGCCAAGTTTTTTGTCTTCATGAAGATAAGAAATTTCAACGCCCCATTGTGAACCATCGCCAAAATATTCAGTTATGACTTCAGGTTTATAATTTAATGAAATATAAAATTTCATAAATCCATGTTCAATAAAATTTAATAAAATTGTTTCAAGAATAGGGCGTCCACCAATTTTAAGCATTGGCTTTGGACAATCTTCTGTGAGTGGGCCTAGTCTCGAACCAAGCCCTCCGGCCATCAGAACAACTATGTTTTCACGTTTTTTTGGTGCCATTAATTCATCAATGGTTTCCAATCCCATCAAGAAGCCAGATGCATCAACGAGGGGCATATGGTGAATTCCCTTGGCTTTCATTCGGGTAAGAATGATTTCGCGATCTTCATCCACACTGCAAACTGTTGGATTTTTGTTCATGATTTTATCAACAATATCCTCAAGCGATATGCCAGCAAGCAATGCTCTTCTTACGTCTCCATCAGTTACTGTTCCGACAAGTTTTCCATCACTGCTTACAACGAGAGCAATTTGCATAGCGCTTGTATCAATAATCTGAATTGTTGAGCGTATTGTGCTACCTAAAGAAACTTTTATTTTTTTTAAATCTTTCATTTCTTCCTACTTTATTTTTTTCATTTCACGCGCTGGTACGCCTGCAAACCTAGCCCTATCGGCAACATCGCTTACAACAACTGCACCTGCGGCAATTAAACAATTTTTTCCAATCTTTTTCCCAGAAACAATTACTGAACCAATTGCGATGAGTGCCCCTTCTCCAACAAGATCGTTAGCTCCTATTGTTACACCTGCTGATACAAGTGCATGATCCTCTATATTTGTGTCGTGATCTATACTTGATCTTGTAGCAATAACAACATTATTACCTAAAACCACATCTGTATTAATAACAACTCCTGAAAAAATAACACATCCGATTCCAATTTTAGCTCGTGGGCTTATAATTGCACTTGGATGGACTAAAGTTTCAATTTCAAATCCCATTAATTCTATATTCTGATAAATTGCTTTTCTTAATTTATTATCGGTAAATCCGCCGACTCCAATTGCAATTTTTCGAATTCCTTTTTTCTTATAGTCAGGTAATATGTCATCGGTGCCAAGTATTGGATAACCAAAAAAAGATGAACCAATATTCAAATCATTTGTAGTTATGCCAACTATTTTGTAATTTCCAATTTGTTCAATTATATCTATTACGACTTTTGCATGTCCGCCTGAACCCACAACTATGATTGGTATTTTTGTATCCATTTTAATCATTACTCCTGAATAAACCTGGACTACTCGGAATATTAATCAAACATTCAGCTATGTTTTTTGCCGAAGATAGGTCATCCATCTTAGGACATGATTTATAAATTTCTAACTCGTGCATAAGCGTCCATACTGGACGGGTCATGATTCCAGATTTATTGGTAGCTTCAAGCAATGACTCTCTTTCGCCTACAAACTTCTTATCTAGTAAAAGGACATTCAACCAATAATTACTTTTGGCAAAAGTTGGCTCTGTGAAAAAACGAATGCCTTCAATATTAGCAAAGGCCTTGCGGTAATTTTCAGCAAGCTTTCTCTTATTTAAAATATAACCAGGTAAACTCTCCAGCTGAGCACAGCCCAAAGCTGCATTGATATTCGGCATGCGATAATTAAAGCCAATTTGATCGTGTGAATAGGCCCATTGATGTGGAACTTTCGCTGTTGTGGTAAGATGTTTTGCCAATTTTCCAAGGGCATCATCATTGGTGAGAATCGCTCCTCCACCACCAGTAGTGACAATTTTATTTCCATTAAAACTTAGCGCCGAAATTTTTCCCAGATGGCCGGTATGTTTTCCCTTGTAATAAGACCCAAGTGATTCAGCTGCGTCTTCAACAATCTCTATTTTATATTGATTGCAGATTTCAACTAAAGGATCCATATCAACTGGATGGCCAAAAGTGTGCATTGGCACGACGGCTTTTATGCGTCTGCCGGTTTTTTTATTAAAACAGCTTCCATTTCGAACTTCAGCAATTTCTTTTAAATAAGCTCCAAGCTTATGAGGGGCAAGGCCTAGAGTCGATTCATCACTATCGACAAAGTGAGGAATGGCCCCGCAATAACTGACAGCATTTGCTGTTGCGATAAAGGTAAGCGATGGCACCAGAACTTCATCATTTTTTTCCACGCCAACAAGTATGAGACTGACATGAAGAGCAGCAGTTCCATTGACTACGGCTATGGCGTGTTTCACGCCTGTATAATCTACAAGTTGTTTTTCAATACGATCTACAAATTTCCCAACGGAAGAGACCCATCCTGTATCGATACATTCTTTTACATAATTCCATTCATTGCCGATAAAGCTAGGTTCATGCAAAGAAATCCTTTCCATCTCTTTTGGTAGAACTGACTTTAAGGCATTAATAATTTTTATCTGATTTAAAATCGCCATTCTTTTTTCTCTAAAATATTAAATATTATAAATATCTGATTTATAATTTTTAAGGTTTTCTGCTTTTGTGAACCAATCAATTGTCTCTTTCAGTCCACGCTTGAAACCTTCAAGTCCGCCGTAGCCTGGCTCCCATCCAACGATTTTTTTTGCTTTGCTGTTATCTGCCCAAAGACGATCGACTTCGCTTTTATCCGGTCTGAGGCGATCTCCATCAGTAACAATTTCAATATCGACGCCCATTATTTCAGCAATAAACTTCACAGTATCGCCAATTGAAACTTCAAAATTACTTCCGATATTGATTACTTCACCGACTGATTTGTCTGATTTAGCAATAGAGATGAAGCCACGAACAGTATCCATCACATAATTAAAATCTCTGGTTGGATGAAGAGCTCCAAGTTTCAGTTTGCGCTGACCATTTGCTATTTGAGTGATGACCGTTGGAATAATCGCTCGAGCTGATTGACGAGGTCCGTATGTATTAAAAGGGCGAATAATTGCAACAGGAGTATTAAATGCATTGTAAAATGACATTGCAATTTGATCGGCACCAATTTTTGTCGCCGAATAAGGAGACTGCCCTTGAAGAGGATGCTCTTCAGTGATAGGAACAAATCTCGCTGTTCCGTAAACTTCACTGGTTGAAGTGTGGACTAGTTTTTCTATTTCGAGCTCGCGAGCAGCTTGGACAATATTGAGTGTTCCTTTGATATTTGTATCAACGTAAGTATCAGGAGAATGATAGGAATAGGGAATGGCAATTAGTGCAGCCAGATTTAAAACAGTGTCACATCCTTTCATCGCCGCTTTCACTCCGTGCGGATCGCGGATATCTCCTGAGAAGATTTCAAACTTTCCTTTCACATCTGAGTCGCAGTTATCAAGCCATCCCCAAGAGTTAAAAGAATTATAAAGAACAAAAGCCTTTACATCAAAGCCCCTGCGTACGAGAGCTTCAGTTAAATGTGAGCCGATGAACCCATCTGCGCCGGTGACTAATATTTTTTTCATTATGCCATCTTTCCTTTAATTTTTCTAAGAATTCTTTTAAATGGTCTACCTGCCTTCATAACATTAGTAAGAAAGGCAACCCCAGCTCGAAGTTTTAAATTATTTTTTAAATGCTCTTCGTTTTTAAAGTTTTCAATTCTAAAAGCAAATGACTCCGAATTATTAGTTGAAAGTACACGATATACGTCTTCTGATATTTTTTGAGTTCCAATATTGGGATTAATTAACCTAAAGAGTTCTGATCCTTTAATGGAATCGAGAAACTCTTGAGACCAAATTTTATAAGGTTCACTTAATCTATAATCAGTATTTGCAGGAAAAAAACCAATCATTAAAATATCATGTGGTATATTGGTTTTATTCGGAAATCGACCATGCCAGGTTCTATTTAAAAAAATTCCCAAATCTCCCATATGTCCACTAAATGGTTTTATTAAAAACTTAACTGTTTTAAATAATTTTGGATCTAACTCAACTTTTAATTCTTTAGTTCTTTTTCTAATTAAATGTGTTTGAGAAAAAAAAGAAGTTGCCCCATCTCCATTTAAATTATCATCAAGAAGGACACATAGATTTAGTTGTCCTTTTCCATCTTGGTGCAATTGAAGTCCCTGATCTCCCGGAAGTGATCTACGAAAATTTATTTGCCATATTTTATAGTCAACGCCAAGAATTGCTTCCAAAGTTTTTTTAATTTCAGGATGAGTTACAATTTTATTTGCGATTTCAGCTAGCTTAAAATCATGTTCAACAATACAACGAACTCCACCTGCTCCAGCTCCCGCTTTTAAATAATCGCAGTGATTTGGATTTAAGTTGTTAAATATATTTTTTGCACGTGAGGAAAGTTCTTTAACATCTTCTTTAGTCAGAACGTCTTGTCCAACATTAACAAATCCATTGAATTTTATTTGCTGAATGCAAGATTGGGTTTCCATAGCTAGCTCCATTTTTTTAGCTGCATTTTCCATTGTTTGTACCAATGAGGATCAGTTAACGCAAAAATTTTGCAAAAATTCTCAATGGCTTGTTTTCTTTCTGTATTTTCCATCCAGCTAGGTGGATCGGCCAGATATGTTTTAATTTCTTTTGTTAATTCTCTAGGATTAGTATGAACTACACCTACTGATTCTAGGGCCATTATCAATTTTTTTGCAGACTGTGCTTCGCGAGAATAGATGCGAGGCCAATATATGATAGCTGGTACTCCTGAAGTAAAACACTCAAGAGCTCCACTTCCAATTTGATCCCATAATACTATTCTACAAGTCTTTATAAAATCCTCAGATATGCCCTTATGTGAGCTATTTAATAGTTGATAGTTTTCACCTCCTGCAAGCTCAAGACGTTTGAAGTGCTCAGGATATAAGTCAATAAATCTCATGCTGAAAGGTTTATGATTTAACGTCAGACCAGCTGCACCAACCTCCTGCACTAGTTTTTCTTGAGAACAGGTAATTTCGTCGATAAAATCTACTCGTGACTGCCCACAAGTTGAAATATGAGGAAAGCGATGAAACAAATTTGAGAAAAAAAGTATGTCGCGAGTTTCTGGCAAATAAAGATGATTTGATCGAATATAGTCAGATTTTAAAGGTTTTTCAGATAATTTTGGGCTTGGCAATACAATTACTTGGCATTTAGGTAAATGAGAGTCGAATTCAGTCCATCCCCAAGTGAGCATAAGGTCATTAAATACGTACTCTGATTGTCCTGCATTTGAAAGATCTTCGACATATCCGTAATGTCCCCCATGCTGAACACCTATAATTATTATTCCATTGAGGCGTGCAATGGTACTTACATAATAACCAATATCAGAAACAGTATTATGTCCAATAACTGCCTTAATTTGATCCAAATCTAAAGCCTTTTTTATATTTAATAAATTTATCTCCAAGCCTTCTAGGAAGCCTACAGGGAACCAATCCATAAAGGTTCTGGAGTATTGAAGAGTTAATTTCTCTAAAACGTCTGGAGTAATTTGAGAATCTAATTTTAACATTAAATTTTTAAAAGTTTCGTTCAAGACCAGAGACACTTCTTCAAATATTTGATCTCTTAGTTTTTGATCTTTGATTTCTGTAACTAGATCATTTTTTAAATTCGCATGAAAAAAACCAAATGGACCTAACATTCCACGTTTTGCAAGATAGAAGCGATCAGCGCCAAAGCCTAGACTTTGGAATCGAGATCTTTTATTTGAGATACTATCTAGATAATAAAAAAACTGCCATAAGACCTTTACGATTAATCCCTTAATTCCTGTTTTTTGTGGTCTAAAAAGTAAATTTTTTTGTGCATAATCACGAGGAAATTCCGGATAATCTTTTAATTCAAAAACTTTAATTCCTTTAAAGTTTAGAGCTGTCATAATTCGTTGAATAACATCTTGATTAATACGCCAACTTTCATCAAAATCACTTTGCCATTGAATTGTAGGTATTAACTTAATTTCTACAAATGATAGTTCTTCCGGATGACTTTGCTTAATTCTATGTATCAAGCGCAAACTGCGATCAACAAAAATTGATGTTGTTTTTACCAAGGCTGTTCTTATAAGATGTTGAGCTTCACTTCCCGCTGAAGCCATATATTTGTTCATTACAAGAGTAAGCTGGGGAAGAACATCTTCATAAAAAGATGATTGCATTTTTGATCTTTCTAAAAGTTCGTCCAAGCTTGCACGAAAGGCACCATCACCTTCTCTCATTGGAAAAACATTAATTAAATGATATTTTTTTTTTATTTCTTCACTAATAAAAGCTGTATCAGCAATAAGAATTTTTTTTTCATTCACAAGAATTCCTAGTCTTACAAAGTATAAGTCACTTGATGTTGCAAAGTTAATTCGTCATGTGAAATCATCACAACGATGTAGTCTATGCTTAACTTTTCAATGACATCCATAACTGCATCCTTATTTTTCTGATCGAGCCCAGCAGTTACTTCGTCAAAAATGAGGATTTCACATCCAGAAAGAAGAACTCTAGCAATCCCCAATCTCCTTCTCTGGCCGCCGGATAAAGATCTTCAAGCTTCGGCACTCTCAGTATCAAGTCCGCCCATAGCACGAACAAATTCATGTGCATCGACCTGTTCTAGCACGGACCAAATTCTTTCATCGCTGTATTTT
>JAQTTZ010000065.1:0-1661 GCA_028710485.1 Bacteriovorax sp.
TACAAAAAGTTATGGGTCCATTTTTTCTGGACCTTTTTCTGGCGACACTCTTCATCATCACCATCGTGCAGAGAAAAATCAACTTTTCGTTTATATGTATCATGACCAAGGCTTAGCGCAATTCAAATCCCATTACGGTCTGATAGGATTAAACATAACCCTTGGTCTTCCATTTTTACGCCTAAGTGTTGATCACGGCACTGCCTTCGATTTGTATGGTAAAAACAAGGCTAATATTTCTGGAATGCTTTATTTATTTAAACAAGCTTTTGAGGTAGTTAGTGTCAATCAACGAAATTAATATTGTCAAGGCCGCTGTCCACAATCTTCAAGATGTCACCATTAGTATACCTAAAAATACTTTAACGGTTATCACAGGCCCATCTGGTTCAGGAAAATCTTCACTGGCCTTTGATACAATTTATGTTGAAGGACAACGCCGTTATATTGAATCACTTTCAAGTTATGCCAGACAATTTTTAGGTCAGTATCAACCACCAGAAGTAGAATCTATCACTGGCCTTTCACCATCAATAGCAATTGACCAAAAAAGCTCTAGCAAAAATCCTCGTTCAACAGTTGGAACAACAACTGAAATTTATGATTACTTGCGGGTACTGTTTGCCAGAATTGGAACACTTTATGATCCAGAAACTGGACTTGAAGTTAGAAGATACACGCCCACTCAGATCGTCCGAGAAGTTCTAAAGCTAGGGGACAAATCTAAACTGCAAATCCTGGCACCAATACCTACGAATGATAAAATTAAATTTAAAGATCAACTTTCTAAATTCCTGACTATGGGATTTTCACGAGCTCGGCTAAATGGCGAGTTGATTCAAATTGATGAAAGTACCAAGGCACCAAAAGGAATATGCCAACTAGATATCGTCATTGATCGAATTGTACTTAAAGATGAAGTAGAAAAACGTTTAGCCGATTCGATCGAGTACGCTCTCAAGTTAGGTGAGGGAAATATTACAATTCTCGTGAATGATAATAAAGAAATCACTTTTTCTGAGCATAATAAATCTACTAAGGGAGACAAGATCTTTCCCGAATTAGAACCACGTCTTTTTTCATTCAATTCGCCTATCGGTGCTTGCGAAGTGTGCAATGGTTTAGGTGAAACAAAAACTTTTGACATGGACCTTATGATTTTTGATGAAAACCTTCCTTTACTTGAAGGAGCGATCACTCCTCTTTCAAAAAGAAATTCATTCCTTTATAAGATGGTTGAAACTATTGCGGCAGAAGAGGGAATTGATGTAACTGTTCCTTTCAAAAAGCTGCCAAAAAAAATGACTAATATTCTCTTTAATGGATCGGATAAAGTTTATCGATATTCTTTTACCTCTGAAAATTCTCATTTTGAATTTTCAAAAGCTTTTCCCGGACTTTCTGCTTGGCTCGAAAAGAAATTTTTAGAATCTGGTTCTGACAAAGTTCGTATTGAACTCGAAAAATTAATGAATATTAAAACATGTCCAAGTTGCCAAGGCCTTAGATTAAATAAGGTTGCGCTCTCAACAAAGATTGGCGATAAGCATATTATGGATTTATGTACGCTTTCAATTTCTGAATGTTTTGAGTATTTAAATTGCATCAAACTCGATGGTGAAAAGAAAATTATTGCCGATAAGCTCCTAAAAGAAATCGTC
>JAQTTZ010000065.1:1671-21832 GCA_028710485.1 Bacteriovorax sp.
CTTTTAGATGTAGGACTCAATTACTTAACTCTCAACAGAGGGGCCATGACTCTCTCTGGTGGCGAGTCTCAGCGCATTCGTCTTGCAACTCAAATTGGTTCTGCATTATCAGGTGTTCTTTATGTCTTGGATGAACCAAGCATAGGACTTCACCAACGTGACAATGATCGCCTAATTAAAACACTTAAGGCTTTACGTGATATTGGAAATACAGTTTTAGTTGTTGAACATGATGAAGATACAATGCGGGCTTCAGATTACCTTATAGATATGGGACCGGGGGCCGGAGTTCACGGTGGTAAAGTGGTAGCTCATGGAACACTTGCTAAAATTTTAAAAGATAAAAAATCATTAACCGCAAAATTTCTTAATGGTGAAAATCGAATAGAAATTCCAGCCGTTAGAAAAACAGCAACTAAATTTTTAAAATTAAATGGTGCTTCAGAACATAATATAAATAATCTTTCTGTTTCAATTCCTCTCGGCGGATTAGTTTGTGTTTCAGGAGTTAGTGGCTCTGGTAAATCAACACTGATACACAAAATATTAGTCCCTGCGGTTAAAACACACTTAACCAGAACACATAAATCTCTTTATCAAAAAACCAATTTTAATTCACTCACAGGTGTAGATGAAATTAAAACTATTATTGAACTTGATCAATCGCCAATTGGAAGAACTCCTCACTCTAACCCTGCAACTTACACTGGTCTCTTTGATGATATAAGAGATATTTTTGCTTCTACCAACGAGTCTCAAATTCGTGGTTATAAAACAGGTCGATTTAGCTTCAATGTTAAGGGGGGCCGCTGCGAGGATTGTGAAGGGAACGGGGTTAAGAAAATTGAAATGCATTTTTTACCAGATGTTTATATCACTTGTACAGAATGCAAGGGGAGACGCTATAATGCTGAAACCTTATCGGTTCTCTATAAAGGCAAAAACATTTCTGAAGTTTTAGATATGTCGATTGAAGAAGGAACAGAGTTTTTTAAAAACCATACCAAACTCAACCGTGTACTCAATACTTTAAATTCAGTTGGATTGGGCTATATGAAACTCGGACAACCAGCCACTACGCTTTCTGGTGGAGAAGCTCAGCGCTTAAAACTCTCACGCGAATTATCAAAACGAACTAAAGGCCATTGTCTTTATATTTTAGATGAACCAACAACGGGCCTTCATTTTCAAGATATCAAAATACTTCTTTCAGCTCTTCAACAATTAGTTGAGCAAGGCCATACTCTTTTTATTATTGAACACAATCTCGATGTCATTAAAACTGCCGATTGGGTTATTGACCTGGGTCCAGAAGGTGGGAGTGGTGGTGGTGAGATTGTTGCTGAAGGAACACCTGAACAGGTAGCTAAAAATCCTAAATCCCATACTGGTAAATATTTAAAAAAAGTTTTAAAAGCATGATTGAAATAACGACCTTTGATGACCCTAGAATTATTGAATTTACGAAGCTACGCGATCATACACTCAATGATCAGGGCTTTATCTTAGCTGAATCCGAAAAACTTTTTTTGCAGTTTAAAGCCAGCAATAAAAAATTTCTTAAAATTCTTTCCACTCCTGAATTTGCAAAAAAGCACCACTTATTGGATGATAATATTTTTATTGCTTCAAAAAATATTTTAGAACAAATAGCTGGTTTTAAGATTCACTTTGAAGTTATTTTCCTCGCTGAAAAACCTATCGATTATGACCTTGATAAGCTAGACGATCGAATTATTCTATTGAATGGTTTAAGTTCTCCCGAAAACGTTGGTAGCATTGTTCGCTCAGCGGCTGCTTTTAATATTAATTCGATTATAGTTGATGAAAGAACATGTTCGCCATTTTTAAGAAGATGTATTCGAGTATCAATGGGTAATATTTTTTCAGTGAAGTCTTATCACTCTGTAAATGTTAGAAGCGATTTAGATAATCTCAAGTCACTTGGTTACACCATCATTTCTACAGCGAACATCACTCACTCTCAGAATTTAAATCGTTATGATTTTCCTAAAAAGTGTGTGCTTATCATTGGAAGCGAAGGACACGGAATTGATCAAGACATTATAGATTTGTCTGATGTTGTATTGAAAATAATTATCAATTCTCAAGTTGCTCACTTAAACGCTTCAAATGCAGCAGCAATTTTTCTTTCTCATATGAGCCTTGAGAAATAACCATCTTCAAATTTTTGGAAAACTATTTAATTTGACAATTTTCTAAATAAACTTTAATCTCAAAAAGTTATTAAAACTTTCTAAGGAGGTACATTCATGATTTCAACAAATACTATGATTAGCATGATATTCGCTGTGCCTACTTCTGTCCCAGCCTGTATCGATCTACTGTAAAAGTAGCTAATCTAATAAATCATTTTTACCGCTCTTAAGTGCACTTAAGCGTGTTGTTTTTAATATTCATGATTGTATTTTTCTAACAAAACAATTTTATCGGAGTTTATATGGAACAAGTTTCTTTATGGAATTTAGACATTCATGCGTCTGAATTCAAAAAATGTAAGTATTATCTTTTTAAGACACTTTTAAGTTTTTCTAAATTAAGTTGGGGAATAATTTCTTTAGTGTGGAAATTATTTTTCAATCTTTTATCTCTTTTATTTGTTGAACCAAATCTTTATAAAGAAGTTTCACCAAACAAAAAAGTTATCATTAACAAGACAGTAAATCATTTCTGGCCGAGGAATTTTTAAGATGGAGCTAATCGTTTGCTTTAGCTGCCTCCGCAGATATGGGAATAAAAAAGGGAGCTCGAAAGCTCCCTTTTTTTATAAACTAAATTTTTTCTGCAAATTACACAAGGAACGTAGAGATAAGAGCGAAAATTACAAGTGACTCCATAAGTGCAAGAGCAAGAATCATTGGAGTTTGAATTTTGTCAGCAGCAGATGGGTTACGGGCGATTCCTTCTAGAGCTGCAGTAGCTGCTTTAGATTGACCAGATGTACCACCATAAACAGCGATTCCTAGAGCTAAAAAGTAAGCAAAGTACTTAGTTGCTTTTTCAGTTCCGAACCATCCACCAGTACCAGCAGTAGCAGCTTCAGCTTGTGCGAAAGCGCTTGCAGATGTTAAAGCGAAAAACATAACTGATGATAATAGAACTGATAATTTTTTTGACATGAGAGACTCCTAAAAAAAGTTAATAATAAAATGGTTTCTCTTAGTGATGAGCTGCGTGTTCACCATGATCTTGATGAGCAGTGGCTAAACTAACATAGACCATTGAAAGCATAATAAATACGTAAGCCTGAATGAATGAAACTAATAGACCAAGTAGCATAAATATTACTGGTACACCTAATGGAGCAAGATTTGAAAATGTTCCAAGAACTGTATGGTCTCCGTACATGTTTCCATATAGACGAAGAGCTAGAGAGATTGGACGAATACAAACCGAGATGATTTCAATTGGAAAAATAAGAACGGCCATATACCAAAGTGGTCCGGCAAAATGCTTTAAGTAATTTAAAGTTCCAGCTTCTTTACATCCTTTGATGTTGAAATATAGAAATGAAAACACACCCAAGGCTAGCGTTGTATTAATAGATTCTGTAGGAGGTAAAAATCCAGGAATCAAACCGATAGCATTTGAAAAAAAGATTAAAATGAATATTGTTGCTACAAATGGAAAATATTTTGGTCCTTCTTTTTCCCCAAGAACAGCACGACATTGAGTCATGATGAACGAACCGTACATTTCCGAGATATTTTTAAAAGTGATTCCTCTCTCGGGAACAGCAGCAGCTTCTAAATTTGTTGTCTTCTTTCTGTAAACAAAGCCAGCCACTAAAAGAATTAAGCCCACCAATATAAAAGTGAGTACATGTTCAAAATGTTCAATTTGTTTTTGATGAAAGGCTTCTTCAATTCCTGTAACTTGTGCAATTTTAGAAAGCCAAGTAAAGCCTTCGCTTGCATAAGCAGATGAAGTTAATGAACCGAGAAAAGCTATAATGAAGAATTTTTTCATTTTACCAAGATCCTTTTTCCGCACTAGGTTTTTCAAAACTTAGGTAGAGGACAACTATTTGTAATACATAAATTAATACAGGAATTATTATCCTTTTTCCCATAATTTGTACACCAAAACTTAGTGCGGCAATTACTAAAACTAATTTCCCTATATTCATTATTGGTACCAAGCGCCTATATTTTTGGCCCTGACCTGCAGCCTTTTCAGACAAGCGGTGCACGACGAAAATTAACATCCAATGATTTGCGCAAGACGCCAAAAATACTAGAATAATAACCATAAATTCTTCTAAGGATCTTACCGCGAGATAACTGAGTGATAACAATGTGATGGAATAAAGAGTGTATTTTTTAAGATTAATTTTTGCGCTTGTAAGCATAGTAAACCATCATGAATAGCATATTGCCGATTATAGCTAAAAAAAGCAAAACAGCTTGTGTCTGACTTATTATATGCATTTTCGCCAATTGCATAGCCCCCCAAACCGCAACAAAAATAATTGAAGGTAAACTCATGGCAAGTCCCATGATTTGTAGCCATTTTTTATTTTTCATCTCGTCTTTATCTCTTATCTTCGTCTCGAAACACGCCTTTCATAAAGGGCGGTCAAACGGTTTTGAATAACATCAGGATTGGGATAATCATTAGCGATAGAATAATATATATCGTAGGCCATTTTTAAGTTTTCAGTAGACTCATAAATATTTGCGACCAAAAACTTAGCCTCTACGATGTATTCTTTTTTTGTTTCTCGTTTTAAATATTCCGACCAGACAAAAAGCGCCTTGCTAAAATCTTTTTTCTCGAAGTAAATCAAACCTAAATAATAGAATGATCTCACAAAAAACTCGTGATTAGGGTCACTTTGAATTTTTGTTAATTGCTTAATGGCATTTTCACTATCATTCAAAAAGTAATAAGCGAGTGCAATTTGCAATTGAAAGTAATCATATTTTTTAAGCTTGGGAGTGAACTCTGAAAGCTTTGTATAATTTTTAATCGCATCTTTGTAATTTTTTCTATAATTATAATTAATCTCAGCTAACTTCTCTTCAGTCTTAATTAACCATAACGGATCTTCAGTTAAATCTTTAACTTCATTATAGTAATAAACGGCCTTTTTATACTCACCCAGATAAATGGCATAAAGCTCACCTAGTTGATAACAAATTTTAAGGCGCAATTCTGGTCCCGGATTACTCTTTAAAATATCTTCGTAAAGAAATGCGGCTTTATTGTATTTTTGTTCAGTGATGTAGTTTTGAGCATCGATAATTTTTCGATTAATTGGAGGAGTAAAGTCGCACGAGACAAAGAAAAGGGTAGTGGCTAAAACCACTCCCCATATTAATGATTTAAAAATTTTATTACTCTGTTTTTGGCGCAACATCTTCTGCACCCTCAATTACTGATTCTAACTCCTCGTCCGGATCGATAATTTTTTCAACAGCAACAACTGATTCACCTTCTTTAAGTTTAATCAGACGCACCCCCTGAGTTGTTCTTCCCATTAGAGAAATACCAGAAATTTTAGTTCTGATAACTTGTCCCTTATCAGAAATCAACATTAGATCATCTTTGTCTGTAACTGGTTTAATATCAATGATGTCACCATTTTTCTCAGTTAATCTCATTGCAAGAATTCCCTTACCACCACGAGACTGTCTACGGTATTCAGAAGCACTTGTACGCTTTCCGTATCCGTGTTGTGTTACTGATAAAATTTCAACTGTATCGTCGATAATTTCCATTCCGATAATTTTTTCATCGTCAGATAATTCAATCCCTTTTACCCCTTGAGAAACTCGGCCAAGTGGGCGGCAATCTGTTTCGGCAAAACGAATAATTTTTCCTGATGAAGAGCAAAGAAGAACATCTTTTGTTCCATCTGTGATCCTTACTGAAAGCAGATTATCTCCTTCAATAATTTTGATCGCAGTTAGTCCAGATTGACGAATATTTTTGTATTCAGAAAGCTCTGACTTTTTAACAATTCCTTTTTCCGTAGCAATCATCAGGAATTTTCCTTCGATTGAATCTGGCATACACATAATTTTCTTAACCGCTTCTCCTGCTGGAAGCTGAATTAAGTTAACAATATTTCGTCCTTTAGTTGTACGGTTTCCTTCTGGAATATTGTAAACCTTGATCGAGAATACTTGGCCTTTATTGGTAAAGATAAAAAGAGTAGAGTGAGTATTGGCAGTAAAGATAGATGTATAGAAATCATCATCCGCTCCATCAGCACCCTTAACTCCAGTACCTCCGCGTTTTTGAGTGCGGTAAGTATCCATTGCCATTCGTTTTACATATCCCTTGTGAGTGATCGTTACGATGACATCTTCTTGCTTAACAAGATCTTCCATGTGGATTTCGTCAGCTTTTGCCACAATTTCAGTACGTCTCTTATCGCCGAAATTTTCTAGAATTTCCTGGCACTCTGTACGGATAATGGCAGTAATTTCTTCATCACTTCCAAGGATCAACTCAAGGCGAGCGATCTCTTTCATAATCTCGTTGTAATCCTTAATGATTTTATCGCGCTCAAGACCTGTTAAACGCTGAAGTCTCATATCTAAAATAGCTTGCGCTTGGATTTCAGAAAGAGTGTAGTTGCTCATCAACTGAGCCTTAGCTTGAAGAGGGCCTTCTGCTTTTTTAACCAGTTCAACAATTTCGTCGATATTATCAACGGCAACTTTTAAACCTTCTAAAATGTGAGCGCGTTCTTTTGCCTTCTTTAATTCGTAAACAGTTCTTCTGATAACTACTTCTCTTCTATGATCTAAGAAATACAAAAGTTGTTCTTTAATATTTAGAACTTTTGGCTGACCGTTAACAATTGATAGGAAAATTATACCAAATGAAGTTTGAAGAGCTGTCGACTTATAAAGTTTATTAATGATAACAGTCGCAATCTCGCCCTTTTTTAAATCAATAACAACTCGAATGCCTTCACGAGAAGATTCGTCACGAAGATCTGAAATACCTGTAATTTCTTTTTCATTTACAAGCTCAGCAATTCTTTCAATTAATTTTGCTTTGTTAACTTGATAAGGAAGTTCCGTGATAATAATACTGTCGCGGTCTTTTTTAGCATTATGTTCAACATCTACTTTAGCTCTTATTTGAAGAACGCCTCTTCCCGTGTGATAGGCAGAACGAATTCCTTCAGTTCCATGGATAGAACCAGCTGTTGGAAAGTCAGGTCCAGGTATTACTTTCATTAAATCATCGACTGATGTGCCTGTCGGATTGTCAATTAACAAAAGAAGACCATTCATGACTTCAGTTAAATTATGGGGTGGAATATTGGTGGCCATACCAACCGCAATACCAGACGAACCGTTAATTAAAAGATTTGGAATTTTTGTTGGTAGAACTTTTGGTTCAACTAAAGAATCATCATAGTTTGGTTGCCAGTCGACCGTTTCTTTGTCGAGGTCAGCCATCATTTGTTCAGAAAGTTTTTTCATTCTGATTTCGGTATATCTCATCGCCGCAGCGTTATCGCCGTCGATCGATCCGAAGTTCCCTTGACCGTCTATTAAGGGATATCTCATTGAGAATTCCTGAGCAAGACGAACGATAGCACCATAAACGGCAGAGTCACCATGTGGGTGATACTTACCGATGATATCACCCACAACTCTGGCAGACTTTAAAAATGGTTTATTATGATAATTATTAAGTGAGTCCATTGCATAAAGAACACGGCGGTGGACTGGTTTCATACCATCGCGAACATCTGGTAGGGCGCGTCCCACGATGACCGACATAGCGTAATCAAGATAGCAGCTTTTCATCTCATCTTGAATAACTACGGGTGAGATATTACCGTGATTAAGTGGTGTATTATTTTCATCTGACATATTTTAAATTCCTCTAAACTTTTAAACTCATTAAACTCTACGTAAAATTAGGGCGGCATTAAACATCAAGGTTTCTTGCATTCAATGCATTTTCCTCAACGAATTTTCTACGCGGTTCAACCTGATCACCCATTAATACAGTAAAGACTTGATCCGCCTCTAAAGTATCTTCAATTTTCACTTGAAGAAGTGTTCTGTTTGTCGGGTTCATAGTTGTTTCCCAAAGTTGTTCTGGGTTCATTTCTCCTAGTCCCTTATAGCGTTGAATGTAGGCGCCTTGTTTACCGTCTTGAATTACGAATTCCGAAAACTCAGTAAGAGATGAGAATTCTCTGCTGTCTTTTTCACGCACAATTTTAAACGATGCTTTGGCGTATTTTTTAATTCCATCGAAACTATTAACTAAATCAGCAAACTCGGCTGAGCGTAAGAAACCTTGACTGATTTTAAACTTTTTAGTTCTAGACGCCGTTTTAATTACTAAACGAAGTGAACAAATTTTAGTATCCACATCTTCATCAACAATAAAGCTGTAGAATTTCAATGTTTGATTTTCTAAAGGCTTGAAGTAGTCGTTAAGTTTTTTTGCAGCTAATTCAACTTTAGAAAAATTGGCCATATCATCTGAGCGAAGGTCTGAATCTTCAATTAATTTTTTTAGAAGATCTGTATCGTAATGAGTGTCATAATAAGACAGAGTTTTTCTATATAAACTTTCTTTATTAATAAGAAGTTTTGCAGCTTCTCCCGTGATCACTTCACCATCGATAGTTATTATCGAATCTTGAGTTGCATTGTTAACCAAGTACTCTTCAAGACGTTTATCATCTTTTAAGTATGTTTCCATCTTACCTTTTTTGTATTTATAAAGAGGTGGTTGAGCAATATAGATATATCCTTGTTCAATCAATTGCGGAAACTGTCGGTAGAGTAGGGTAAGAATCAATGTTCTGATGTGTGCCCCATCAACATCGGCATCGGTCATAATAACGATCTTGTGGTAGCGAAGTTTGGCAATGTTAAATGTATCTTTTCCAATCCCAGTTCCAATCGCCTGGATAAAGTTTTTAATTTCTTCAGATGCCAACATTTTTTCATAACGAGCTTTTTCAACGTTTAGAATTTTACCTTTAAGTGGCAATACTGCTTGAATTCTACGATCGCGACCTTGTTTTGCAGATCCGCCCGCAGAGTCCCCTTCTACGATATATAGTTCACATTGAGCAGGATCTGACTCCTGACAATCAGCCATTTTTCCCGGTAGACCAGAGAATTCTAAAACATTTTTTCGACGAGTAAGTTCGCGGGCCCTGCGAGCTGCTTCTCTAGCTGCAGCTGCATCGACTGATTTTTTAACAACCGCTTTACCAATCTCTGGATTTTCTTCCAAGTATTGTTTAAAACTTTCACCAACCAGAGAGTTAACAATACCTTCAACTTCAGAGTTACCTAGTTTAGATTTTGTCTGACCTTCGAATTGTGGCTCTTTTAATTTCACCGAAACAACTGCAGTCAATCCTTCTCTCATATCATCACCCGTAAGAGCGATTTTAATGTTTTTAAGAAGATTGTTATCTTTTGCGTAGTTATTTAAAACTCTTGTTAATGCTGTTTTAAATCCAGAAACATGTGTTCCACCTTCAGGAGTAGAAATATTATTTGCGTATGAAGTGATGACTTCGTTATATGAATCCGTCCACTGAAGAGCAACTTCAGCTTCGTAATCATCTTTTGTCTGAATAAAATAAATAACTTTTTTATGTATTGCAGATTTCGCGCGATTTAAATAACTAACAAATTCAGAAATCCCACCTTCGAAGTAAAAGAGTTCCTGCTTATCATTTCTTTCATCTTTAATCGTTATTTTTAATCCACGATTTAAAAATGCCATCTCACGAAATCTATTCGCTAGCGTATCGTAGTTATATTCATGAAATTCAAAAATTTCATTATCTGCTTTGAATGTTACTTTGGTACCAGTTTCTTTGGGATTTTCCAACACACCAAGCATTTTCATTCCACCGACGGCTTTCCCGTGATCAAAAGTTATCTCGTGGAGTTTACCATTTTTCTTAATTTCGAGTTTCACCCATTTTGAAAGTGCATTTACAACTGCGGCACCAACACCATGTAGACCACCTGAAACTTTATAAGCTCCACCTTCTTCGTTGAACTTTCCGCCAGCGTGAAGTTTTGTATAGGCTAGTTCAGCTCCAGAAACCCCCTCAGTCGGGTGAATATCAACTGGAATACCGCGGCCGTTATCCACAACTGTTACTGAGTTGTCGATATGGATGACAACGTCAATTTGTGTACAATAACCAGCGAGGGCTTCATCGACAGCGTTATCAACAATTTCATAAACACAATGGTGAAGACCACGCATTCCCGTGTCACCGATATACATACCAGGTCTTTTTCTAACAGCATCTAAGCCTTCTAGGACTTTAATCTGGTCAGAGCCATACGCTGTGGTGACTTTTGAAATGGACTCGCGTTCTTCAACTACTTCTTTAATGTCGTTACTTTCTTCCAAGGCGGTTCTCCTCTATATTACAAAATTCCATTTTTTTTAAGAGCGAAAAAATTTAGTGAATAACAGAGCCGTTCTTGATGTGAATTTTATTGGCTCCGCTGATCCGGTCTAGTTCTTCCTTAAATTTTTCGTTAGCCGTAGTTATCAAAACTTGAAATTCTCGTTTTTCTAAATACTCAACTAGCCTTCGCCACCGATGCTGATCTAGCTCGCCTGAGACGTCATCAATTAGCACGATGGGGTAGGATGTATATTTATACCGAAAAAGCTCTATATAGGCAAATAACAGGCTTAAATAACTCATTTTTTGCTGTCCCAGAGAACAGAAATCGTAAGAATTTAAACCGTCAAATAGAAGCACATAGTCATCTTTATGTGGGCCGTAGCTGGTATGTCCTCTTTCACAATCTGTTTCTAGGTTGTTAAGAAAAATTTTCTGCACATTAATGGCCGATAAATTAATTATTCGTGAATCTAAACTAATTTGCAGTTTATGCTTTTCTGAAAATATTTGTTGAAAAGTATCTGCGATAAAAGGCTCAATTTCTTTTAAAAATTCTATTCGTCTAGCCGTTAGATACATTGAGAGCATGCTGAGCTCTCCATCTGAGGCAATAATCTGTTCTTTGTACTTAGACGGCTTCTTGGACAGCAAAGTGTTCCTAAAGCGCAAAGCGAGGGTGTATTTAGCTAAAATTTTTTTATAATAGTCATCCAATTGGCCTATAAAATAATCAAGCCATTCGCGTCTATCACTAGCGCTATTGTGAAATCCATAGGAATCAAATGGATTGATAAAAACAATTTTAATATCTAATTTTCTTTTAACAGGTACACCATCTACAAACCAAAGTACTGATTCATTGGTCATTTTTGATGTATAACTAACTTTTTCATTTTGGTTATTTTCGAATACTGATGAAAATATTATTTCTGGTTTTCCACCGTCCAAACTCAAAAATTGTGGAAAACCTGCATTTTTGCGAAATGATTTTTTAGTGCCGAGTACATTAATGGCTTCCAGAATATTAGTCTTACCATTTCCATTTTCGCCTAGTATGCAATTGATACCACTATTAAATGAAATTATATCTGGATTTAAATTTCTAAAATTGGTTACTTGCAATTTAGAAATTTTATAAAAGCTCACTATAATTTTAGCGGCATTATTATACAAAGGTAGTTTTGATTTTTAGATGACTTAATAGCCACGGGACTTAGTTCATTATTAAATTCCATGCGAATTTCTTCATCACCAAAAATTGATAATGTATCAATGAGAAATTTTGCATTAAAGCCAATTTCAAATTCTTTACCTGAATAATGGATATTAATTTTTTCTTGAGCATCACCTAAAGAAGGATGATTGGCAGCAACAATCATTTCATTTTCTTTTAAAATAAGCTTCACACCATTTGATCTTTCATTGGCCATGATTTTTATTCTTCTAACCGCGTTCACAAAAGCACTTCTTTCAATATCGGCAAAGAAGGTTGTCTTCTTAGGAATGACTGCTTGATATTTCAAATATTCTTTTGCAATTAATCTAATAGCTAATAAATAGCTATTATTTGCATTTAAATAAATAAATGATTCATCAACTGAAATACTAATTTCTTTATCTGGATATGTTTCAGCTATTTTCTTTAGTTCCAAAACACCTTTCTTTGGAATAATTATTCCATTTATAAGTGCTTCTATTTTATTATTGTTTAATTCTGTTTCAACTAGCGATAGTCTATATCCATCAGTGGCGACTGATCTAAGTTTACCATCGACTTCCTGTAGATAAATGCCATTAAGAAATAATCTGGTTTCATCGTTTGAAATTGCATGAGAAGTTTTATTGATGATTTCAATAATTTGATTTGAATTTAGTTTAAACTCATTCCCTGTAGTCCCAAATTGTAGATGTGGAAATTCTTCACTGGTATAGATTAAAAGTGTAAAATTAATATTATCACATGTGAGTTTTAAGCTATTAGATCCTTCAAGTAATTCTATTTTTAATTCTTTATCTGGAAGTTCTTTTACAATATCAAATATATTTTTGGCATTTACACAAAATATCCCTGGTTTTTCCACAACACATGATGTTGTCACTTTTGCTGATACTTCTAGATCAGTAGCTGTCATTTCGATTTTATTCTCATAAGCTTTAATCTGAATAAAGTTTAGAATTAAGCGAGTATTTTTTTTATCGACTACGCTTAGAATTTTATTAAGGGTATCTTTCAAATCTGCTACAGCAATTTTAACAATCATAATTTTTTCCAATAAATATATTTATTATTTTTACAGTTTTATAAAAGTGAAATCAAGCTTCATATTGCGAAGTTTATGAAGTTCTTTTTTCTATATATTATTTAATATTATTAATACTTTTCTTATTACAGTGTGGATAAGTGGAAAAGATATAAAAAATCTACAATTTCATAGTTTTAACTATTTTGTTTATCTTGGTTATTTCTAATAACTTTTCCATTTGAGGTAAAAACGAACGGATATTCTCGCTAAATGCCTCAAAATAAACCCTTAATCCACATGTTTTCCACGGCCTTTCCACATAACTTCTTAGATTGTCCTTTTTTTGTATATCATTGGGCCTTTTTATTATTTTTTCCACAAACTTATTAACAATGTTGATAAGTTTGTGTGGATAAAATATTCTTCGAAGTTACTTTTATATATTTATTATAAATAAGCATGGTGGGCCTTGATATTCCTCAATATTTGTGGATAACCCTGTTAACTTAATGTGGATAATTTGTGAACAACTCCGAATTATTTTCGGAGTTGTTCATTTATAGATTAGATTCGATTGAGTTTATGTCTTTAGATAGGGTAGCGTCAGTTTTTACTTTGTCAGCGATTGTGTTGACGGCATGTATTACTGACGAGTGATCGCGTCCACCAAAGAAGCTTCCGATCTCTTGTTGTTTAGCGTTGACCACCTTGCGGGCCAAATACATGGCGATATGGCGAGCTTTAGTGATGTCTTGGCTTCTTCCTTTGGATTTTAGGTCAGCAAGAGGAATTCTGAAGTACTGAGCTGTAGCCTTTGCCACGTGCTCAATTGTAATTTCTTTTTCTGATTCGCTATTAGGAAGCATTAACTGCTCTCTTACGAGGTCTATTTCAATCTCTACATTCATTAACTCGCTAACTGCTTTCAGTCTCACCAATGAGCCCTCAAGCTCTCTGATATTGGTTTTGATACGAGAAGCGATCAAGGTTAAAACATCCTCAGTAACATAAAGGTCGAGGCCTTCCATTTTACGTCTTAATATAGCTATTCTCGTCTCTAGGTCTGGCGGTTGAATATCGACAACCAATCCCCATTGTAGACGAGTTTTAATGCGCTCAGAGATACCATCAATTTCTTTCGGACGTTTATCTGAAGTAAAGATAAGTTGCTTACCTTTATTGTGCATTTCATTGAATACATGAAAAAACTGATCTTGAGTTCCTTCTTTATTCTTTAATTCGTGGATGTCGTCGATCATTAAGACGTCTACTTTTTCAGTATATTTTTTCACGAATTCATTGATTCTGTTGTTTTTCATCAAGGTAATCATTTCATCCATAAAGTCGCGAGCCGTAATCAAACAGACCGTTAAGTTGGGATGTTTTTCATTTATTTCATTGGCAACAGCATGAAGGAGGTGAGTTTTTCCGAGTCCAGAATTACTATGCAGATATAAAGATGGATATTTTCCGTTTTTTCCCGGATTTTGGGCAACGGCTTTTGAAGCAGCTTGGGCCATATTATTAGTCGGTCCCACAATAAAATTATCGAATGTTTTAGAGCGATCTATAATTATTCCCGATTGGTTGGGATTCATGTGTTCTATATATTGAGCATGAGCTTTAGAAGCTAAATCATCTCTGGTTGGAGTGAGGTCTAGGGTAAACTTCACGTCATTAAATGATTTATTGGCAGAGTAATTATTATTAGAGCTATTTTTACCAAGCTGGTAATCAGTTTGGTCTTTGCTTTCAATCGTTATTTCGTATTGAGTCCCCAAGACATTGAATAAGGCCTTGGTGATTTCTTCTTTATATAGTTCTACGGATTTTTTAATGAATGCGGTCCTAACCTCAAAGTTAACCGTCGCTTCATTCATACTTTTTAATTCTAGATTGTTATCAAAATAGGTCTTAAATTTTAGTTCCGGCACAATTGTCTGCAAATGGTTAAGAACTTCGTGATTTATTATACTTAGCTCCTCATCTTGAAAGTCTTGTGTGCTTGAATTGCTTAAGTTTTGAGTGCTTATAGAACTAAATTGGTTATTGAATGTGTCCGCCGAAGAGTTCTTGTTTCCGATTTTTAAAAAATGATCAAATGGAAAATCATGCGCCATTGTGTGTGCTCCGAAAGTCTGCCAAAATTGTGAGACGAAAGATGTAACATGGCCCAAAACTTAATAGCAACAAAACTGAGTTGCACATTTTCTTACATGTAACGCAGCTTGTTTAGCATTGACCTTTCACAAAAGAAAATATAATCGTATCTCTTCAATAATTTAATGTCGTCTTAGAGGATAGCTGAATGAGCAAAAGAACGTGGCAACCAAAAAAATTAAAAAGACTTAGAATCCATGGATTTCTTAAAAGAATGGCAAGTCCTGGTGGAAAAAACGTTATTAAAGCAAGAAGAGCTAAGGGTAGAGCAAAACTTACGGTAACTTCTAGCACTAAGTAATAGCCTGTGGCCGATAGTCGGTTTGAAAAAAAATTTCGCCTTCTCTCGGCCAGAGATTTTTCTGAGCTTAAAGTCGATTCTTCTTCATTTAAGAAGCCCTCATTAATTATCTATTATAAGAAAAATTCATTCAATCAAACACGAATTGGTTTAAGCGTTCCTAAAAAAATTGGGAAAGCTCATGATCGCAATCGATTGAAGCGACTTATTCGAGAATTTATTCGTCAATCAGAATATAAATTTTTAAATTGCGATATTTTATTCGTTGTTTCTTGGAATCGCTCCATCATTGGAGAATCTCAAGAATTTAAAGAAGAGACTCTTCTCAAAAACATTGATGAATTTTTTATATATTTACAACGACAAATTGAACGCTATAACAACCAAAACAATTATCATCCCAATAAAGCATAATGAAGAAACCATTTATTCTTCTCATTAGATTTTATCAGTATTTTATTTCACCATTACTTGGACCTAACTGTCGTTTCTCACCAACCTGTTCAGAATATTCAAAAGAATGCTTCGAGCAGTTTCCAATTCCTAGAGCAGTATGGTATTCATTTCGACGAATAACTAGATGTCATCCGTTTTGTGAAGGCGGGCACGATCCCGTACCGAAACGTTAATTTTTTGGAGTTTTTTTCATGTTAAATTCAGATCAAAAGCGCGCTTTTATAGCCGTTCTTCTCTCAGGAGTTGTCTTGTTTGGGTGGCAATATTACTTTGCTCCTAAAAACAATGAAAATACTCTCAAGACGACAGTGAAAGAAGAAATAGCCGCTACCAAAGCTGGCGATAAAACCAATACAGCTGCTGCGATATTAAGTGCAAGTACTCCGACTTCTGCTGCTAATCAGCCAATGACAATTACATCAAATACTTTAGTTAATAATGGATTTGAATTTCGTATCAATAATGATCTTTCAGTTACTGAAATGAAAAATCCAAATTCGGTTTTTAGTTTTAGTTCTCTTACTGACTCAAGTTTGCCTCTTAAAATTCAAGCAGTAACAGATTACGGGCCGCTTGATTTATTTTTTCAGATGGAGCAACAAGGTCCAAATAAATTAGTTGGAAAAAACTTAAATTACGGTGTTACTTTCACCGCGACAATTCTTGAAAACGGTCGTGTGAATTTTAATTTATCTTCTGAGAAGCCCTATAAGTATCGCTTTATCTTTGATGCTAAAGAGAAGAAGTTAGACAATGGTCAAGTTCGTCAATTTGCTCTTTTTGGCAACGACGTAAAACATATCGAGGTAACAAAAGACAAGGAAGAAGATGGAACGCTAAAATGGTTTGGAGTAGACTTTAACTACCATTTATTTGCGGTAGTTTTAAAAGAGAAAACACCTGCTAAGTATAAAACAACGACTATGGGACAATTGATTATCGATGTTCCAACAGCTTCAAAATCTTTTACCGGTGATTTTGTTTTCACTAAGAAAAATTATGACTCATTAATAGCTCTTGGAGATAATCTTCATTTGTCTGTAGATTTTGGTTTTTTTGCAATCTTAGCTGTGCCAATTCTTCGCGGTCTTCAGTTTATTCACAAATACATTCCTAACTACGGTATTGCGATTATTCTTCTAACGATCCTTATTCGTTTAATTACTTTTCCTTTGCAGTATAAATCTTTCAAGAGCATGAAGAAGATGCAAGGTATTCAGCCTGAACTTCAAAAAATTAAAGAAAAATACAAAGATGAACCACAAAAAATGCAAAAAGAAACAATGGATCTTTTCAAGAAAGCGGGAGCGAATCCATTAAGTGGTTGTCTTCCATTAATTCTTCAAATGCCATTTTTCTTTGCAATTTATCGAGTGCTTTATAGTGCAGTTGAGCTTGTTGGAGCTCCATTTTACGGATGGATTCACGACTTAAGTATTCATGATCCATTTTATGTTTTACCCATCCTTATGGGACTTGCAATGCTTGCTCAACAAAAACTAACACCACAAACAACAGTGGATCCAACTCAGCAAAAAATTATGATGTTCATGCCGGTTGTTTTCGCCTTCATTATGAAGAGCTTACCAGCAGGTCTTGTTCTTTATATTTTTGTTTCAACTGTGGTCGGAATTCTTCAGCAAACAATTGTTTATAAAATGGCCGATTAAGAGCATGTTAATTACTTATGAATTTTTATACTGACGATCACCCTATCATTGCATGCAGTACTGGCTCTCAAGCCAATACTGCCATCGCAGTGATAAGGCTCTCAGGTTTTAAATCTCTTCTGTCCCTTCAGCCATATTTTTCTTTTTCTCTAACCAAAACTAAACCTCGTTTTTCACACCTCACCAATATTATTTTTGAAAAGCAGATTTTTGATAATAGTTTGATGGTTTTTTTTCCAGAAGGTGGGAGTTATACCGGTGAAAACGTTCTTGAGCTTTCTGTTCATGGAAATTTACTTAATATTCAAAAAATTTTGGACCTTTTTATAACCAAAGCTGATTTTAGGTCCGCTCATCCTGGTGAATTCACCTACCGAGCACTTAAAAATAAAAAACTATCTCTTTCACAGGTCGAAGGCCTTGATATGCTATTAAACGCAAATTCTAGCTTAATGCTTTCTCAGGGATTAGATATTTTACAAGGTGAGCTCCATGCTCAGTATATGCACCTTTACGATAGTTTTTTAAAACTTAAGGCCGCAATTGAAATTTCAATCGATTTTTCTGAAGATATAGGGGAGAAGGAATCTAAAATATTGTTTAATAATTCTTTTAATTCCTTCTTGAAAATACTTGAATCGCTTCACGCTCGTACTCAAGGCAATATTTCGTCGCTTTTGTCCCCAGAAATGGTCTTGGTTGGTCAAACCAACGCCGGAAAGAGTTCACTCTTTAATCTTTTAGTGAAACATAATCGTTCAATCGTTTCTTCTATTGCTGGAACCACCCGCGATTATATTTCAGAAGTGATTCATATCGATGGGACCAATTATAATTTGGTTGATACGGCTGGTATTCGTGAATCAAATGATGTTATTGAAAACATCGGAATTGATCGTGCTTTTGAAATTTTAAAGAGAGCCTTTTTTAAAATATTAATCGTTAATCCCTTTGAAACAAACTCAGCATATCTGGAAAAATTAGCAGATATAGAGTTTGATTTTTTAATCTTTTCTCACTCTGATAAACCAAATTTTCTAAGCAAAGTTTCTGATCTTAATTTATCAAAAATAAAAGTTTCTAAAGTTGCTGTTGCTAGTTTTGCAACTGGTTCTATAGGACCAATTGATCTCAATATGTTAAAAAGTGGTCCCATAGGACCAACTTATAAAACTAGTTCTTGTGGTTCTATAGGACCAGAAAAAGCAAAAACTGGTTCTAAAACTGGTTCTATAGGACCAGAAATATATACTGGTCCTATAGAACCAGTAGAACCACGAAGTATTAATACAAGTGGTTCTATAGGACCACTTGTAAAGAATTTATTAGCTGATAAATTCAGAATAGAAACGTCCAATAGTCCGATTTTACTAGAAAGACATAGAGCGTGCATAAATATATTATATTTAAAAGCAATTGATTTATCTTATAAAATTAAGGGGATAGATGATGCAGCCATTTTGTCTTCTGAGGTTAATATTTTTGCTAATTACTTGAACGAATTGATCGGAATAGTGTCACCGGACGATGTATTAAATTCAATATTTGCAAATTTTTGCATAGGGAAATAGTCATCCTTCAATTTTTATAATATTTATTCTAAAAATAAAAACGATGTTCTACGTGGAACAATATGAAAAATAATTTCGATATACTTATTATTGGTGGTGGGCATGCTGGATCAGAAGCAGCGTGGATCGCCGCGCAGTTTGACTTACAAATAGCTCTCATTTCTTCATCGAATGCTTCACTTGCTTCAGCTCCCTGTAATCCTGCAATTGGCGGAGTAGGGAAAGGACAAGTTGTTAGAGAGATCGATGCTCTTGGAGGATTAATGGGAATTCTTGCGGACAAAGCAGGAATTCAATTTCGAACATTAAATGAATCAAAAGGCTTTGCTGTTCAATCGACTCGTGTCCAAATCGACAAAGATCTCTATACTAAAAGTGCAGAAGTTTTATTGGGCCAATTGGAAAACCTGTCGATTATTCGTGAGATGGTTTTAAAAGTTGAGCGTCAAATTGATTCTTTTATTGTCACCACTACTTGTAATAATACCTATACAGCTCGAAAAATTATTGTAACCACTGGAACTTTTCTCAATGGGAAGTTGCATACTGGTGAAGAGCAAAGGACTGGCGGTAGAGTAGACTGTGAGAGATCAGTTGGTCTAAATGACCTCTTTCAAGAAATAAAAACACTTCCTAATAGGTTTAAAACTGGAACTCCACCTAGATTAGATAAAAAAACGATCGATTACTCCAAAATGGAACCACAAGAGAGTGATTCAGGAACACGAAACTTTCATGCTTTAAATGCCCCGTTTATTAGAGAGTCGGTTCAGGTTTGTTGTTACTTGACTAAGACTAATGCTCAAACACTAGCTATCATCAGGGCTAATAAGGAAAGATCTCCCATTTTCAATGGGCAAATTAAGGGAGTTGGGCCACGTTATTGCCCGAGTATTGAAGATAAGGCTTTTCGTTATACTGAAAAAGATGTTCATCATGTCTTTATAGAGCCAGAAGGGTTGGATTTAGATACTATTTATCCCAATGGCGTATCAACTTCACTTCCAAAAGACGTTCAAGAGAGCTTTGTGCAGACGATATCAGGACTTGAGAATGCGAAAATACTTATTCATGGCTACGCTGTTGAGTACGATGTTGTAGATACGTCGCAACTTTCACGAGCAATGGAATATAGCTCTATTCCTGGTTTATATTTTGCAGGCCAGGTTTGTGGGACTTCTGGCTACGAAGAAGCTGCGGGACAAGGAATTATGGCGGGAATTAATGCTAGTTTAGCCGTTATGCAGAGAGAACCACTTGTTTTAGATAGGAGTGATTCTTATATCGGGGTTATGATCGTGGGTTTAGTCACAAGTAAGCGTGATGAGCCTTATAGATTGTTTACATCTCGTTCT
>JAQTTZ010000006.1 GCA_028710485.1 Bacteriovorax sp.
AACTGGATCGATACTAAATTTTAGAGAGTTGATGACGATAAGGTCACTGTACGAGAGTTTGAAAGTTCAAAAAGCTTTGTGATTCAGACGAGTTCATGAAAGCACCCACTGTCAAAAGAGTAGAGCCGTTTTAGACCTCAAGAGGTTTAATGTGTCTGAAAACTTAATGATGTTGAATAGTTAAAAAAGATGGTGCCCTGCGAGGGACTTGAACCCCCACGCTTGCGCACCAGATCCTAAGTCTGGCGTGTCTGCCAATTTCACCAGCAGGGCATCGATTTGTAGAAATTATTTTTACTCAAATTGCTTCGGACTGACAAGAAAAAATTTTAATTAAGCCGCTTTTTTATCAATATTACTTAGTTTTTTTTCAAGTTCGGATACTTTTGAAGCCAGAAGTGCGTTTTCTAGTTTTAATTTGATGGCTTCTTTTTTCTTTTCGGTAATATCGTTGTTTGCCTCAGTAATCCGCGCACTGGCATTCTCTAACTGTTTAACATACACTTCATTACTCTTACTTATGGCAACGGTAGGCTGAGTTTTGCGCTTTTGCGATTCTTCCAATTGAGCAATCGAGAACTTGAGTTTCTGCTCAAGTTTTTTAAGCTCTATCCCTTGAATTCTTTGCTTATCTTCCAGGGATTTTTTCTCAACTTGCAGATTGATCAACAACAAGTCCTTTTCCAACTGCTCTTTTGAAGGGCCGGCCGCGATAGCCTTTTCATCTTTAAGTTTGATGTATTTTTCTTTTTCTTCGGCAATTTTATTTTCAAGGTCCGTTCGCTCTTGTTTGAATTTCTCAATCAAGGCTTGAGCCAAATGAAAATTAGTTTTTAATGCTGTAAGCTCTTTATCTTTTTTCACTAAAGAATCGCTGTCATGCTTGCCCATGTTCTCGTTAATGATAACAACTTTTCGATTGGCAAGTTCCAAGCGAGCAGCAAGACTCTTATTTTCGACAAGTAGCATTTCTAATTTTTCTTCATTGGCAAATTCACGACTTCTAGAAAATTCATCCTTTAATCCCTCAAGATGTTCCTCTAGCGTTTTGTTTTTATTTTCTTTAGCAATGAGAATTTGCTCGAAATCTATTTTTTGCTTTAGTGCGATTGTCTCTTTAGCTTTCATCATTTCAAGCGTTTTAGTAAGTGCATGCTTAAGATCTGATATTTCCTCTGCTTGAGCCCCAGTAAGCGTAGAATCTTTTTCCTTCTGAGCAACGTTAACCTCTGCGCGAAGTTTTACAATTTCACTCCGCATCTGCTCCATGATTTTTTTCATACGGACAATTTGACCTTCCAATTTCTCACGAGCTGCATCCTGCCCTGGTTGCTGAGAAAGAAAACGAAGAGCAAAAGCTTCTTCTAATTTTTCTTTTTTAATCAATTCACCACTGATTGCTTCTTCCACTAATCCTTTAACGATAGTTCTTACTTCTTCAGGATCAGCGCTGAGTTGCTCTGAAACAATTTTGACAATATCCTCTTCAACAACATTGCGCCCAGATGATTTAATCGTAACGACTTGTTCTTTTATTTGGTCTACCAGGTCGGAGCGTTTCACTTTCCACTCTTCTTCATTTTGAGTTTCTGTCAGTCCACTAACTTTGGTCACGTCATTACTTTCATCCTTAGGACCTGCTTTCAGCCTGATTATCTCAATGATGTCTTCAAGGGATTTCTGGCTTAAAATGCGCTGAATTTCATCAACATGAGAGTCTAAATTGGAATTGGCAATTTTTTGAATATAATCGGTGACGCCATCATACAAGCTGTCATCGTTAAGCAGCTTAATTATAAAATTCTTAATTTCCAAATCAATGGCAAGTAAAGCGTCTTGCCTAGGATAATGAGAAAGATAGGTATCGATGTCTTCAATAGTGAGAGAAGAAAGTTTAGGTGGAGACTCTTCGCTTGTTCTGAAATTTTTAATAAACAGACTGAACTTTCTCGCCAAATGAAGTTTTTCAGATTGATCAATTCTATTTAAATTAGCTTCGTACTGAACACTATCCGGGACTTCATCCAAACGATTAATTAAAGCTGATTTTGAGTCACTGGTATTATGACGTTCACTAATCTCAGTAAGAAAAAATGATTTAAATGGTTGGAGCTTCTTCTCCTTAAACCAAAGAGAGGATAAAAGAAGTCTTTCTCTCTTTTTAAAATAACTTGCATCAAAATAGTTAGCACTCGAAGAAAATTTCGCAACCTTCTCGCTCTTGGAATTAAAATTTTTGCTCATCTCAAAACTTCCAGCACTCATCGAAATTTGAATTGCAAAACCTTTTTCTGAGTAGGAAAAGGAGACATCAAGTGGAAGTGGACCTTCTTCTTGTTCTATTAATTTAAGAGAGTAAGGAAGAGCGAAATTGAGATAATTTCTAACTTGCTCGTAATCGAATTTATTTTTATAAGCTTCCAACACGATAGTATCAATAAAATAGCCAACGTTTAGATAATCATGAATTTTCAAAGTGAAAACATTTTGAAAATCTTTTGAAAAACGATCTACTAAATCGAAATTTTGAGCATCAGAGAAATAAGAATTTAGAAGAGATCTTGCGCCCTCTTCATTAATAAGATTTTCATCAAAAAAACCTCTAACTTCAGACAAACAAGCGGAGGCAATCGTTTTTCTAGTCTGAATTCTAGGAAGAATCTTTAATTCTTCCAGGTAATCATCCACGATGAATAGATAGTCTGCTAAGTGCTCTTTATCAAATTCAGTACAAAGCTCCAGACCCAATTCACGAAAAAAAGATCCCACCTGAGCATTTTGCTGCTCAGTCGAGATTAATATTCTTTTTTTAGTCAAATGATTCAAGACTTGTTCTCCAAACTAATTAAGCACCCATTTCAAGGGGGGCAATTTCTTTTTTTGTTTCTAAACTTTTCCTCAGGACATTTAAAATTTTCTCATCACACTTAAAAAGTGAATTTTTTATTTCATAAAAAATTGATTTATGAGGTCCACATGAAAACGAGTAATGATTATTTAAAGCAACCAACACCAACTCAAGATCAGTCATCTCATGCTTGTTAATTTGCATAGCTCCCGATCCATTATACCGTTCCCCCAAGAGCAAGTTTCGATTATTGCTCAACTGGTAAATGTCTTCAAGAATTTGTTGATCTTCAACTTGTAAATTTTCTTGAGTTCTAATTTTTTCCAATTGCATCTTTAAGGTTTGCAACGGTACTGATATTTTCAAATCCATAAGATTTAAAAATGTTTCAGTGAAAATTTGCGATAAAAAATCATCGTGATAATAGCCCAATAAAAAAGCACAGAGAGTGTAACCTGTTGCCATGCTCATGCTTCTCTTGAAAAGATCAATATCTTTTTCCAGATAATTTCGGGATTGCTCTCGGTCTATCTTAGAGAAGACGCTCCATGCCAGTTGATCAACTTCAAATTGAGAGGCTTCGTCGCTGCCAAGTTCTTCAGAGAACAGGTTCATTAGTTTCCTACGCCATTTCAATTTTTCTTTGACTAATATTTCTGAGTGATGGCCTTTAAAAAACTCAACAAAGTCATGCTGAAGTTGCAAATTAATTTGATCTTCAATAAGCAAGACATGATTGGCCTTGAACATTTTTTCAATTAAGTGGATATTGAGAAAATCTGATTTGGCTGACAACAAAACATGAGTGCCCGACTTTTGTTGCCAAAAAATATTTCCAGGTGAAAGGATAAATCCTTTGATCTCTTTTAAATTTAAATCACGTTTTTCCAAAATAAGAACCATATTAAGGTGTTACTGCCAAATGGCTTTTCGGAAAAAAATGATTAATATTGAATTAAATTAAGGTAATAAAAACTCTCTCAAAGAAAGAGAGTTTTTCCGTCTGATATTTATATTACTTGATAGGATTATAACAACGATACTGATGTGTGGCAGACTGATTTGTGATTGGAGGGAAATTTACGCGACACTCTTCTGTAGCATTCCAGCATCTTGGATTGAAATGACATCCGGAAGGTGGATTCATAGGACTTGGAATATCCCCTTCAAGAATAATTCGACCTGCACGCCCACTGGTGCTTGCATGAGGAATAGCCGAGAAAAGTGCTTTAGTATATGGATGTTTTGCGTGGCCATACAGCTCGCTCGACTCTGCTATTTCTACCATATTTCCAAGGTACATAACTGCAACTCTACTTGAAATATACTCCACAACTTTTAAATCGTGAGCAATGAAGAGAAAAGTTAAACCAAGATCGCGCTGAAGATCCATCAAAAGATTTACAACCTGAGCTTGCACCGATACATCCAAAGCAGAGACGGGCTCATCACAAACAATAAATTCTGGCTCTACAGCAAGTGCGCGAGCAATACAGATACGTTGTCTCTGACCACCTGAAAACTCATGTGGATATTTATTAAGGGCGTCTGCTGGAAGTTGTACCTGGTTAAGAAGTTCAAGCATGCGAGCTCTTCTTTTACTTTTTTCAGTATGTAATCCATGAATTTCCATTGGCTCTGAGAGAATATCCCCAACTGTCATTCTTGGATTCAAAGAAGCATATGGATCTTGAAAAATGATCTGCATTTTTCTTCTTATTGCTCTCATTTCCGCAGGAGTATAATTAACAATATTCTGGCCATTAAAGATAATTTCACCAGATGATGGTTCGATTAATCTTAGGATAGAGCGACCGAGAGTTGTCTTTCCACAACCAGATTCACCAACCAGACCAAGAGTTTCACCTTTTTTAATTTTAAAGCTTACGTTGTTAACAGCGTTGACTGCACCAACTTCTCTACCAAATAATCCACCTTTGATTGGGAATTTTTTGCATAGATCTTTTACTTCAATTAAATATTCGCTCATATTTTCGATCCTTAAAATTATCTAAAAAATTAGTTGAGTGGATTAAAGCAAGCCACATAGTGACCTTCGCCTTTAGACGGTTTCAACACTGGGTCTCCTTGAGATCCTCGACATGCATCAGTTACTTTTGAACATCTATCCTGAAAATTACATCCATTAGGAAGATCGAACAATGAAGGAACCATCCCTTCGATTGTTTGAAGTCTTTCTTTTTTACCACCACTAGTAGAATCGAATGATGGAATTGAATCCATCAAGCCCTTTGTATATGGATGTGCAGGGTGATTAAAAAGAGTTACGACGTCAGCGCTCTCTACAATTTGTCCGCAATACATAACAGCAACAGTGTCACAAGTTTCAGCAACAACTCCAAGGTCATGTGTAATAAGAATAATTCCCATTCCCAATTCTTTTTGGAGTTTTTTCATCAATTCTAGAATTTGAGCTTGAATCGTAACATCCAAAGCAGTTGTTGGTTCATCTGCAATGAGAACATCTGGCTCGCATGAAAGTGCGATAGCGATCATTACACGTTGTCTCATCCCACCAGAGAGCTGGTGAGGGTATTCATTAATTCTTTTATCAGGAGATGGAATTCCAACCAGGCGAAGCATATCGACAGCTTTAGCAGTTCTTTGTGAACGTGATAAATGCGGTTGGTGAAGTTCAATAACTTCTTCAATCTGATTTCCAATTGTAAAAACGGGATTCAAAGAAGTCATCGGCTCTTGAAAAATCATGGCAATTTTATTCCCTCTGATTTTTCTCATCTCGCCTGCTGACATATTAACTAAACTCTTCCCTTCGAAATTAATTTGTCCACTGGCAATTCGTCCTGGAGGATTTGGAATTAATCCCATAATCGCCAGCGCTGTTACTGATTTTCCAGATCCGGACTCACCTACGATACCAACGGTTTTTCCCTTGAAGACATCAAAATTAACGCCGTTAACAGCTTTCACTGCACCACGATCAGTTTTAAATTCAACAACGAGATCTTTTACTTCTAAAACCTTCTCGGCCATTTTATTTTCCCTTCAATTTAGGATCGAGCGCATCGCGGAGAGCGTCTCCTAAAATATTAAATGCTAATACGATTAAAAACATCGCTAAAGTCGCAGCTGCTAATTGCCACCAAACTCCGCGAGCTAATTCTAATTTTGAATCATCGATCATTGTTCCCCAACTAGGACGTCCTACAACTCCTAAGCCTAAAAAAGACAGAACAACTTCTGCTTTAACCGCAGAATCAAAAGTCTGGGTAAAGTTGATAATTAATAAGTGAGAAATATTCGGCAAGATATGTTTCCATAGTTTTCTAGTATGAGTCGCTCCAATTGCATTCGCGGCATGGATGTACTCTCTCTCTTTGTGCTTCATAACTTCTGCTCTAACGATGCGACAGAGCCCCACCCAGCTTGTTAACCCCAAAGAAAGAAAGACGGTGGTCGTTCCTTTTCCTAAAATAAAAGCAATGGCCACCAGGAGCATCACTCCAGGGATGGAAGAAAAAGTTGTATAGAACCAAACAACAATCTCATCGATGAATCCACCAAAATATCCGGCGATCATTCCAAGTGTAGTTCCAATAACAATACTGATCATTGAAACCACAACACCGATAACGACGGCAGTCTCAGTTGCTTTAACAGTTTTTAAAAGAACACTTCTTCCAAAAATATCAGTTCCAAAATAAGAAATTGAACTTGGTGCCATGTAAGATGCACCAATTTCTTTTCCCCAATCTGAGGCTAAAAGGCCTGCACCAGTAAGGATCGCTATTAGAAAATAAATACCGACAATAACTAAAGCAATTAAAGAAATTTTCTCGCTGACAATTCTCAAAAGAGCGTTATGTAAAAGAGACTTGGATTGTTTTATTTCTATACTCACGTTTGCCCCTACTTCAACTTCATTCTTGGATCGACAACAGTATAAAGAACATCTGTAATCACTCCGAAAATAATAAATCCAACAGCACTCATAATAGTCATCGCTTTAATAACTGGAAAATCACTATTATTAATTGCATTGATAGTCATCGCACCTAATCCGGGGATGCTAAAAAAAGATTCAGCAAATAATAAACCTAAAATTAAACTAGGGATTTGAATAATAATTTGAGTTAAAATAGGAATCATCGAATTTTTAAGAACATGCTTAAACATGACTTTTAATTCCGACAAGCCTTTTGAGCGGGCAGTTCGAACATAATCTTGATAAGCTTCGTCAAGAATAACTGTTCTATAAAATCTGGTGTCAGCACCAAAAGAAATTACAATATAAAGAAGAATAGGAAGAATGACATAAGGAACGAAATTTGGAAATCCAAACTCATAACCGGAAATTTCAAAAAATCCGAGTTTATAAGCAAAGAAATATTGTCCAAAAAGAACTACTGCCAAACTTGGAATACTCATCCCTGCGATAGATAAAATTAATACAAACTTATCAATGAGCTTCCCTCTATAGAAAGCAACCAGCAATGCCAGAGAGATTGCGATGATATTTGAGATGACAAAAAGCGGGCCAGTGATAGCAAGAGAAGGTCCAGCCCCCGTCTTAATCATTTCCCAGATATTTTGCTTCGAACTCCATGAATAACCAAAATCAAAAGTGAACGCTGTTTTCACAGTATCCAAATATTGCATGAAGTATGACTTATCCATTCCCAACTCGTGGTGAAGCTCTGCAATCTGCTTCAGAGTTGCATGCTTACCCAATAAGGTATAGGCCGGATCAGGGGCCACAAGGTTAAAGAGAACAAAGATAACTAAACAGACCCCCAAGAGCACCGGAATGATATAAAGGAGTCTGCGAAAAATATATGAGTACAAGTTCATTTTATAAATTTACCAAAATTAAAATTTCTTTAATAGTTCTGCTTTTTTTGCCGTATCAACATTTAAGTACTGAACTGCATCATGATGAAGATCAGTCGGGTGGAAATTTTTCAACCATCCTTGCTCCATTATATATGCTTGTCTATGCACTCCAAAAAGTGCAACAACTTCTTCAGCTAAAAACTTATTCATTTTTTCATACTTCGCAGTTCTCTCAGGAGAATCTTGCATCTGAGTTGCAACTTCAAATTCTTTATTGAACCCTGGATCATCATAATTAGATCCGTTAGCGCCTGGAGATTTATTTGGCCCATAAAATAGTTGAAGGAAATTTTCAGCATCTGGGTAATCTGCTCCCCACGCTAAACCATAAATCTCAACTGATTTCTTTTTTACTTTTGCTTGGAATTCAGGCCAAGGGCTCGAAAGGATTTTTATCTTTACACCAATTTGCTCCATTTGCTTTTGGAAGTACTCCCCCATTTGTCTTGAAGTTGTTGAGTCTGGAATATCGTATTTTAGTTCGGGAAGACCTTTACCACCTGGGTAGCCGGCTTCCGCTAACATTTTTTTAGCTTCTTCTAATTTAGGACCCTTGTACGGATTTTTATAATTAGTGTCTACACCTGCAATTCCAGGCGGAATAATTGACTGAGCTGGAAACGCAGTATCGTTGTAGAACAACGTATTTGCTTTCCCTTCATCATAAGCCAAGTACATTGCTTGTCTTAATTTCTTATTATGAAAAATTTTATTCTCAAAATTAAAAGCGGTATAGGTCACATCTAACTGAGGCGCGATTTCCAGTACAAATCCTTTTGTCACTAATTCATCAGATAATTTATTATTTTTTACTGCTGAAGCAAAATTATCTTTTGGAACACTATAGTAATCGACTTCACCTTTATTTAACTTCAACCAAGCTGGTTGAGATTCTTTCATAACATAAACAATAACTTTATCTACTAATGGCAGTCTTTTTCCTGCATCACCTAATAGATGTTTTAATTCTGGTGAAGCATCACTTGGGTAAAACTTTTCTCTAAAAGTCGGATTCTTCGTATAAGTAATTTTTTTACCTTGATCAAAGATTGGCAGGACATATGGACCTGTTCCAACTGGATGGTTGATAAATTCCTTGCCGTATTTTGCTACGACTTCTTTAGATACGACGTAGGCAAATGGCATCCCCAAAGTGTAGATAAACTGAGGAAAAGGTTTTGCTAGTTTAAATTGCAATGTATATTTATCAAGGGCCTTAAGACCTTCTACTTCTTCATCATAATTAGATGCTGCAAGTTTCGCGTTTTTCTCTCTCCATTCATTTAATCCTTTCAATTTTCCATCGAGAGTCCACCAACCAGTAGATTGATTTCTTGAATCGGCCATCCGCTTAATTGAATAAACAAAATCGGAAGCTTCCATTTCGCGACCCTTTCCACCTGGAAAAGCAATATCGTCTTGGAATTTTACTCCCTGACGCAATTTAAAAGTATAAGTGATTCCGTCTTTTGAAATAGTTGGCATTTCAGCAGCTAGGTTGGGAACCAATTGATAAGGCATTTTCAACCAGTGATACTGAAGAAGACCTTCATAAATTTTTGAAATTTCTCTACCAGAGTAAAGATCGTCTGCTTGGATAGGATCATATCCTTTAATCTCGGTGATACTAATAAGATTCAAAATCTTTTCATTGGGATTTTGCTTCTTAGTGCAACCGGAAAAAACCAAAAGAGACGCGCTCATCACAGTCAATAAAATGTTTCGCAATTTCATTTAAAAATCCTTATATGCAAAATAGAATTGTCGGGCTTTCATTTATATCTAGAATGCAGTGCATTTGTCATTTTTTTAGGCCAACTTTTTTTAACGCAACGTTTTCTTACTTGTCACAAGACTGGGGAACTAAAAACAGTGTCATTATGGGATTGGTTGACGAGGAAGATTTGAGTAAAATTTTGAAAACAGTCCGCTCAAAATAATTTTGGTTTTCCGAAAAATTATCTACTAAAAAATTATAATGGGGTGTTTCTCGGCTGAGAATAAAGTGACCATTTTCAGTGCTTGAAATGAAATGGGCAGGATAAACACCAGAGGCCTTGTAGTGGATAAAATCAGAAGCAAAGACAAAAAACTCTTCAATCGTTTTCACGATTTGGTCGCGATCGGCTCTCTCTCCAACTTTTTCCTGTAAAACTACAACCAACTCAGAATGACTAATTTGTTTTGAAACCTCTTTGGGATTTAAACTCAAACTAACTTTAGATTCGCCAATAATGGGAAAATCCAAGGCCAGTTCAAATAGGTTTTTAAGCCGATTGATTTGGGACTCGTAAGCGAAAGTGTATTTCGAACCCACTAACTCAATTCTTCCTTTCCCCGATCCTTCCATACAGATTTTTTTAAATTTACCGGTTAAATAGGATGGAATCTGAGCTTCCCTGCCAACCTTTGTCCCTATAGCTGCACATGAAGCTATACTTAAATATAATAAGGAGAGACCAATTACTTGGATTCCGAAGCCGGTAAACGAACCCTTTCGACATCGCTTAAGATTTTTAATACATCCTCTTTGTCTGCTTCAACGCGAGCTTGTTTGAGTGCCTCAGTTAAAAATTCTTTCGCCTTGTCAAAATAATTGAGGCGTTCATAAATCATCCCGAGATGTTTAGTGATAATAACATCGCTTTTTACTAACTCAAAAGCTTTCTTTGCTTCAGCAAGAGCTTCCTTATATTTCCCCGTTTGGAAATAATACCAAGCGAGAGAGTCGCGAATATACCCGTCTTCTGGTCTGAGTTTGACCGCCTTAGAAATATAATTAAAGGCCACATCTAAGCGTTCATTTTTTTCCAAATAAGAATAGCCTAAAAAGTTCAAGGCGTGAGCATTGTTTGGATCTTTATCAATTATAATCTGCACCAATTTTCTCGCTTCTAAATATTGTCCGTCTTTTTCCATGATAGAAGCTAAATAATAACTATGAGATTCAGTAAAGTTTTTATGAGTTTTAACATCATTCATTACTTGAATTGCGGTTTTATATTGAAAAGTGTCTTCAAAGAAACTTGCTTGAAGCATCTTGAACTCTACGGCCATTTCTTCATGGTCTTTAATTCTCTCGGCAGTAAAACTCATAAATTTGCCTTGAGCTTCCCCACTTTTTTTACCTTGCACATATTCTTCGCGAGCAAAGGCCCCCAGCATCTGTCCAACCTGAACCCCTGCATCTCCAAAAAGAGCAGAACTAGCAGGGATGCGTTTAAAAAACTCAATCGCTTCTTGATAATGATTCGTTTGTTGATTTAGGGCCCCAAGATAGTAAATCACCTTATCTGATTCAGGTACCACTGTTAAAACTTCTTTAAAAAGATTTGTAGCCTCATCATAGCGCCCAGCATCTGAATACAGAAGGCCTAGGCGCACCTTCAAGTTAAGATCGGTATTATCAATTGAACTCAATGCTTCCGCGTAGGGAATAACCGCTGTATTTTCTTCCATTGAAAAAAGAACTGTCACCAAGCGCGACAGAACAGGAAGGCTCGCGCTGTTGCCGTCAGCAGCTAAAAAGGCTTTATAAGTTTTTACGGCCGACTTTAAGTCTTCTTTTTCTTCATAAAAAGCACCAAGCGCTAAAGCGGCTTGAGAATATGTATGATCCATTTTTAAAGATTTTTCAAAAAACTTTTTAGCTTCAGGCTTATGACCGCGTTCGTATTCAATTTTACCTCTGTAAAAAGCATAGACCGGATCATCCTTGCTCTTTTTTTCACACTTTGCTAAAAGTGCATGAGCTTCAGTGTATTTTTTTTCGGTTGTATAAGATTTCGCCAAAAATAAACAAGCCTCTTCTGCATCTGCACTAGTATTAATAATTTTTTGATAAGTCGTTCGTGCTTGATCTGGTTTTTCCAGTGCTGCATAAACTCCTGCCAAAATTAATCCAATCGAATCGTCCCTACTGTGAGACTCAGCGAAAACTGTCTCTAGAATTTTTTCTGCTTCTTTTAGCTCTCCGATACGAATTAATTCAATTGAGAGTTTTCTTTTTAAGTAAGCGTCCTGAGGTTGCAGCTCCACTACATATCTAAAAATCTGAGTCGCGGTCTGGTAATCTCCGCGAATCGAGGCGTCGTTTCCTTTAATAAATAAGTCTGTCGCTAGGTATTCGGAAGCTCTTCCACCAATAGACTTAGCTTTGGCCACCATCTCTTTAAGCTCATCAGATTTAAACCCCAGCTCCACTGCGGGATCTGCCATTTTCTTAAAATCAATGGATCTACGTTCAGTAGGAAGCTGCGAACATGCGACTAGAGAAAAGGTTGTTGCGAGTAAAGATATTTTTAATAAACGCATAAGCCATCCAAGGCATTTAAGAGAATGATCTCCCTTCATTATTCTTTTTCGAACTTCCCTCTAAAAGCTTTAACCTTAATTGGAAATTCAAAAAAAATGGCCTTTTTTGCGCTCTGTTCCTAATACCTGATTTAATTGCATTATTAAAATTTTCTAGAAATACACCAAAAATTGTTTTGAAAAATGTTTGACAGCATCAATTTAAAATTGTTATTTCATGGCGTGAGTCGCCTGAGAACCGCGACAAAAACAAGGGTAAAGCCATAAGATACCGAGTTTACTAGACTTTAACTCATCCCTTTAAAGAGCGACTAGATCCTCAAACGCGTGATGAAAAAAGTACGCGAATAGACTCTGCGCTAGAAAAATATGATAGAAAAATTACGGCATTTTGCCGCGAAAGCAAAATTCAGAGAGCTAAATAGACTCTCTTCAAAATAGGGGAATTAAAATGAGCATGAGCGACATTCGAATCATTAAACGTTACCAAAACAGAAAACTTTATGACACTCACCAGAGCTGTTATGTGACTCTAGAAGAGATCGCACAAATCGTTCGTGAAGGTAACGAAATCCAAGTTATCGACAATAAAACTAAAAACGACATTACTTACATTACTCAAATCCAACTTCTATTTGATCAAGAGAAAAAATCAACGAGAGTCGGAGATGTTGAACTTCTTAAGCGAGTTATTCGCTCTGAAGAAGGAACTTTTACTGGTTATATCAAGTCTCTTGAAAAGAAACTTGGTGGCGAAGTAGCTGCTCCTTTCATGGCAAATGAAAATAACTCTGCTATTGAAACTACAACTACTTTAAACTAAAATTCTAAGCATTAGTCCCCTAAACCATAAAGGTTCTTAATGCTTAATCAAATTTTAAAAATAGTTCTATTTACGCCCGTCTTAATGGCGGGTGTATCTTTCTCTCCTCAAGCTCTTTCAGAAGAAAAGCAAGTCAAACCAAACATTCACCTGCTAACGAACGACAAAACATCTCAAAAAGCCAATATTGGTGCCACATCAGATTCCAATGAAAGAATCCCTGGTGAAATCCATAAGCATTCCCTTGGAATTGGTGTTGGCCAGACATTTCTTCGCTCTGACCTTGGAGACAATGGAAATGATAAGATTACGGCCGATCTTTATTATAATTATTCAGCAAGCTACTCATTTGATTTCGTCGCCAATGCTCATTACTCCGAGCACACTTACCTAAATCGCCAATCAACAATCAGAGGCCTTGTCCTCGCGATCAAAGGGAAAGGATTTCAATTCGATGCCTTCTCTCCATTTGTTTTAGGTGGATTGGGATTTTATCTTCCAAGTGCAAGCCGAATTCAAAATAACGTGCCGACTGAAACGCGAAAGCAGTTAGTCTTTGGGGTTAATGTTGGAGCAGGAGTTGAATTGCGATTAAATAGCGATGTTACTGTCGGTGTAATCCTTCACTACCATGACCCCTTTGATGTTCGACAAGACTCAGGACCTAAACTCGAAGGTTCTTATATGAAACTATTAATCCTTGCTTCTTACACATTCAACTAACAGGTAATCTATGCCATTAGCGCATCACCGACTTTATATTATTACCGGTAAAGGTGGCGTGGGAAAAACCACAATAGCAATGGCCTTTACCAAATATCTTCAAAAACAAGGTGTGAATGTTAAGTACAATTGCTTTCATCAGCACCCTGAGATTGCTTTAGAAAAAAAGTTAAACCTCCCTACTATTGAAATGAGCATTGAGGCCAGTGCAGAAATTTATATCGGCAGAAAACTCAACTCAACCACCATCGCTTCATGGATTATGAAAACTCATTTTTTTAAGTCTCTTTTCCAAATGATCCCGGGCCTTGGGCATATGATTCTTTTAGGTCATTTGATTTCAGAACTAAATCTTGATCCAAGTCTGGTTATCGTTTTAGACTCGCCGGCTTCAGGACATGCTCTTACCATGTTTGAATCTACTTCGAACTTCAAAGCAATTTTTAACACCGGCCTAGTCGTTAAAGACATAGACATAATGCAAACCTTTTTGAAGGGTCCAAATAATTTAAAAACTCATGTTGTCACGCTCGCAACAGAACTTTCCCTTTCAGAAGCTCAAGATTTAAAAAATGAACTTGATAATAACCTTCCGGATACTGAAGCTCACTGCGATTTAGTGGTCAATGATAGCTTTAAGAAATTTTTTGAATATCATCATGTCGATGAAAGTTTACTGCCTCCATTTTTAACTCAGAAAGTTGCCTTAGAAGAACAGATTGTGAAAAGGTATTTGTCACTACCACATATCGACAAAGATAACGTGGTCGATATTGTGATGGATTTATCACTCTTGGTGGAGGGATTAGTATGAAAATTCCTTTAAAAAAAGTTGAGATATTTTGTGGTACTGGAGGGGTTGGTAAAACGACCATCGCTACCGCCCGCGCGCTGACACTGGCATTAGAAGACAAAAAAGTGTTACTGATCACCATTGACCCGGCCAAGCGATTAAAGCAAATTTTAAACATGAAAGATAATGATGATGGAATGATTAATACCATTTCACTTGATCTTTTTGGTTACGAAAAAGAAAAATCCTTTGATGCGATGCTGATGTCTCCAAGGGCTACTTTGCAGAAAATGGCTGCAGAAAAAAATCTGCATGCTGAATTTGATTCGACCATTATAAAAACACTTTCACGTCCCTACGGGGGAATGAATGAGATCATGTCAATTATTGAAGTTCAAACACAACTTGAGAAAAACTATTACGATACCATTATTCTTGATACTCCTCCCGGAAAACACTTTATCGACTTTCTAGAATCGTCAGAAAAAATTAAAAACTTTTTCGATAAATCTTTTTTAGAAATTTTTGAATATCTTGGAAAAAATATCACTGGTGGCGGCAAGGCACGCAATTTTATCACCATGATCGTTTCAACCGGAGTGAAAAAGCTTTTGAGTTATCTCGAAGCTGTAACAGGTGCGGATTTCGTTCGAGAATTTATCGAGGCGGTACTGGCGCTCTATAAATGTCGGGAATCTTTTTTAAATGCCCTGAAATTTCAACAAGAACTAAAAAAATCAAGTTTTTCTAATTGGTTTTTGGTTACCTCTGTCGAACAACAAAAAATGACCGAAGCCCAGGATATGAAACTTCAAGCTGTGAATTTTATGCATAAAGATCTTTTTCTGGTTATGAACAAATGCCTTAGTAACTTTTTGAATGACTGGGATCCAGGAAAAAATGATGCCTTAATTAACCTGAAAAAATCAATGACTAAACGCGAACAAGATCTCCAAGACTTTGCTAGCAATAATTTTTCAAACGTATTAAAATTTCATGAAATTAATCATCCTTCTCCACTTGAGCACGTTAAAGGATTGGCTCAAATGTTTTTGGTTCAATCTAAGCAGTAAGGACGCCATGGAATTTAAAATTAACAATAAAGATCAGCTAGAACAATTTGTTTGTGAAAACTGGGATAAGATAAATGCCTATATTGCACAATTGCAAATTGGTTTACCTGTTCCCTTTTATTCGAGTGTCGATATTCGCGAAAGCCGTGAGAAGTATGCACCGGTCGATCATAATATGTACCCCGCAGGATTTAACAATCTTTGCAGTGTCGATATTCGGAATGCCACTAGCTTGGTACGCGATACGCTTAAAAAAATAAATTCTGAAGCTCGCAATGTAGGAATTATTCCTGAGTCGCATACTAAAAATTTAATGTACCTCGATCATCTCGCGACTCTCGCCAAACTTATTACAGATGCAGGCTATAGAACATCTTTCGTGAGTTTTGACTCTGCTCTTTTTCCTGACAACGAAGACTTTATTGATCTGGTTTCAGCTTCAGGGAGTCCTATTAAAATTGTTCGAGGACAGATTCAAAATGGAGCTATCTTCGCACTTGGTGAGAAGATGGATGTGGCCATCAATAATAATGACCAGTCTAATCCCTGGCCAATTGAATGGAGAGAAATTACAACTCCAATCGCTCCGACTCCATTAATCGGTTGGTTTAGACGACAAAAAAATACACATTTTTCTTATTATAAAAAAGTCGCCGATGAATTTGCCAACCATTTTGAAATAAATCCAGATTTGATCCAAGCTCAGTTTCGCGCGGTAGAAGATGTAGACTTCGAGACAAAACATGGATTAGAAAAATTAGGAAATGCTGTTGATGAAGTCATTTCAAACCTAAAACCAGGTTCAAAAGTTTTTGTAAAAGCCTCACAAGGCACTTATGGGATGGGGATCAGTGTCGTGTCTTCTGGTGAAGAAATTATCAACATGAATCGCAAAACCAGAAATAAGATGGATGTAGGTAAGAACAAAATTAAATTTACATCTCTACTTGTTCAAGAAGGTGTAGAGACCATTATTAAATACGATAATAATCCAGCAGAAATTACAGTCTATTTAATCGATGGAAAAAGTATGGGGGGCTTCATGAGAATCAATGCTGAAAAAGACAGCCTTGCAAATCTCAATAGCCGCGGAATGGTTTTTAGGAAATTATGCATGAGTGATCTGGTAAGTACGGTAGAAGACCACAAATCAAAAGATGCAATCTACTCAATCATCGCAAGACTTGCGACGGTTGCTGCAGCTTACGAAATTAAAGAAGTTTTATAACAGTTATTTTTTAAGGAGAATATATATGATGAAAGGAGCTAAGAAAAATATCTTAGATGCCATCGGTAACACGCCAATCGTAAAGCTTAATAAAGTTACAACCGGTGTTGAATCTGAAATTTATGTAAAACTAGAATTCATGAACCCAGGTGGATCAAGCAAAGACCGCATTGGTGGATATATCATGGACAGAGCAGTGGCATCGGGCAAACTTAAGCCAGGTGGAACCATTATCGAAGGGACTTCTGGGAACACCGGTGTGGGTTTAGCGATGTGGGCAGCTGTTAATGGATACAAATGTGTATTTGTTATGGCCGATAAACAATCAGTTGAAAAAGTAAATAACTTGAAAGCCTTTGGGGCCAAAGTCGTTGTGTGCCCAACCGATGTTGAGCCGGAAGACCCTCGTTCTTATTATTCAGTTTCAAAAAGATTAGCAGAAACAATTCCGAATTCGTATTACGTTAATCAGTACGACAATCTTTGGAACCGCGAAACTCATATCGCGACAACGGGACCTGAAATCTTTGAACAAACCCAGGGAGATTTCGATGTATTTATGGCAGGAGTTGGTACAGGTGGAACAATCTCAGGTATTTCTTCTTATTTAAAAACAAAAATGCCAAAACTAATTACAGTTGGTGTTGATGTTGAAGGTTCTATCGTTGCTCAATTTGCCCGCACAGGGGACTTAAGTGGAGCACGCTCTTATGTTATCGAAGGAATCGGGGAAGATTTTATTCCTGAGAATTATGATTTCAAAGTTATCGATGACTGGGTTGTGGTTGGCGATAAAGAATCTTTTTTGATGACTCGCGCACTTCTAAAACAAGAAGGAATTTACACCGGCGGATCTGGTGGAGCTGCTGTAGTCGGAGCGATTAAATACGCGACGACGCTAAAGGAACCGAAAAAAATTCTGGTTATTCTTCCTGATTCGGGAAATAGATATGCCTCAAAAATCTTCAATGATGAGTGGATGATGAGCAAGGGTTATATCGCTTCTTCGTTTAATGTAATTATTAAAGATCTTTTGAGTGATCTTGAAAAAAAGAATGATCAGGTTATTTCAATTACGGATCACGCCAATATTGGTGATGCTATTAAACTGATGGAGCAAAAAAGTGTTTCTCAACTTCCTGTCGTAAGTGATGGAATAATTAAAGGTGTTTTAAGTGAAAATGCTCTTCTAAAACCTCTTTTCAATGGCGAGTACCATTTAAGTGATTCGGTTTCTCTGGCCTATACAGATAAATACAGAACCGTCGATATTAACGATCTTCTTTCAAACGTAGCTGACTCTCTTCTAAAAAAAGAGGTTGTTCTTGTTACTGAAAAAGGAAAAATCGTTAATCTTTTATCAAATATCGATATCCTTAACTATATTTCCAAGAGAGAAAGTATATGAGTAAAAAAATTACTAAAAAAGCTACAACAAAAACTACGGCAAAAAAAAGTACGCATGATTTTGCAACCAGAGTTATTCACGTTGGCGGTGAACCAGATAAAGAAACAGGTGCGATCATGCCTCCTATTTATCAAACTTCAACATATGTACAAGAGTCCCCTGGAGTTCATAAAGGTTATGAATACACACGATCGCATAATCCAACCAGAACTCGCTTACAAGAATGTCTGGCTTCTCTTGAACAAGCAAAGCATTGCCTCGTGACAGCGTCAGGACTTTCAGCTGAAATGTTAATAATGCATCTTCTACCTGCAGGATCTAATATTATTTGCGGAGATGATGTTTACGGAGGAACTTATCGTTTATTCACGACAGTTTTCCACAAAATGCACAATTTCAAATTTATCGATACTACCGATGCTAAAGTAGTAGAAAAGACAGTGAAGGAATTTAAGCCTGCACTTATTTGGCTTGAGACTCCAACTAATCCACTTTTAAAAATCACGGACATTGTTGCTGTCACTGCAATTGCTAAAAAAGCAAAAGCACTTACAGTCGTTGACAATACTTTCATGAGTCCTTATTTTCAAAACCCAATTGTTTTAGGCGCAGATATCGCTCTTCACTCAATGACTAAATATTTAAATGGTCACAGTGATGTAGTTGGTGGATGTATCATGATGAACGATGATTTAATGCATAAGCAATTATTTACTCTTCAAAATTCAATTGGCCCTTGCCACTCTCCTTTTGATTCTTGGTTGGTTCTTCGCGGCTTAAAAACTTTAGCAATCAGAATGGAAGCTCATCAAAAGAATGCAATGGTCGTAGCTCAATACCTGGAAAAACATCCTAAAGTTGAACGTGTTGTTTATCCTGGTTTAAAATCACATCCACAACATGCTATCGCTAAAAAACAAATGTTAGGCTACGGTGGAATGATCACTTTCTTTTTAAAAGGTGATATTAAAAAATCAAATAAATTCCTTTCAACAGTAAAACTTTTTGCTCTTGCTGAAAGCCTTGGTGGTGTTGAAAGTTTAATTGAGCATCCGGCAATTATGACTCATGCTTCGATTCCTAAACCAATAAGAGAAAAATTAGGGATTACTGATAATCTTATTCGTTTGTCAGTGGGAATTGAAAACGTAGATGATTTACTTGATGATTTGGAAATGGGATTTAGTGCTATTAAATAGTTTTTTTAAAGAACCCCAATCTAATAATTGGGGTTCTTCATTTACCTTAAGTATCTCAAGACAACTGGTACAAAACGTTCTCTTCTATTTCTAGCACGGCCATTAAAGCATCAAAAACCAGAAAATTGCCTGATTTATTACGAGAGACTTCAAAGAAAAACTCATTGATCAAATCTTTAGTGACTTTTGCTTCATTATCCATAAAAAATTTTTTAGTAGAAATTTTCGACAAGAGTTCCCAATTTTTCATAGCTCCCTGAGAAATTACACAAAGCCTATCGCGAGGCTTTAGTTTTAATTTCATCGGTTGATCAAAACTAATGAGTTCTCCTTGATAAAAAAGATACCCCATTCCCTTTAGCGTGAAAGAAGCCTGAAGAGTTTTTAAATTGAGAATCATCATGCAGTAAGTGAGCTCAGCATTATTTTCATTCGCATGGTGAATGATTACTTTTTTAAATTGCTCTAACTTCGTTTGCAAATTAGTCGTGCTTGATTTTTCTTTGAGCATCTCGATTTCAGATAAAATCATAGAAGATAATAAATAAGAATCACTACCTGCCTGTATAAAAAGAATTTCTTGGTCATTTTGAATAACTTCAAAAAACTCTCCGCCACTTTTTTCTCCGGCCATAAATTTACTCGAAAGAGTCGCCCCTTTTAATTGGTCGACACGAACTTTTACAAAACGATTGTGGAGGTCTTTGATTTTGACGAGTTCACTCTTTGTGAATTCATACACACGATCCAGGTCAGTCGCTAATTTGTCGAGTTTCATAGATTGTTTAGAAAAGTTCATATTAAGATAATTATTTAAGATTGGAGTATTGTATTCAATCTCTTGAGACAGATCAATGAATCCAAAAATTTTATCAAAGTTAGATTTTAATTCTGAAACTAATTTAAAATCTTTTCTCGAATTAAGTGCAACGATAATTTTCTGCTCTCTGGAAGCAATTAGATTTTTAAGATCCAAGAGATGTTCAGGATCAGCAATTAAAATAAGTGGGGAGCCACTGCTTATTGCCAAGCTTTTCCAATCGATAAATTTTACTTCATAGCTTACTTCTTTAATTAATTTCTTTAAATAGCCATCCAGCGGAGGGCTGGCGTTTTCAACTCGAACACATTCAATTTCATTCATTAAATCTCCTTATTAACTCCTAACATTCTAAAAGGAGGATAGAAAAAGAGACAATTAAAAAATTTCTTGCCGACTTTTTGAGGCAGTAATACTAATGCCCGACTATTTTTATCTGCTTGATATCTTGAAATATCCGTATTCTTACTAAAGTCGTATGAGAAACTGTCCGATACTAAAGCAAAGAGGTTGTGACTAAACCCTTAGTGGAAGTAAAAGGTAATGACTAAAAAGAACAATGTATTTCAACTGTCAGTAGTAAAAGAAAACCGTGAGCGGCTAAAGAAAGCTGCGGCTCTTGAGCTATCACCTATTGAACTTGTCAAAAAAGAATATTTTGAATTAGTCATCAAGACCCTTTTAAGCGCTCTAAAATGTAAAGATGACTATACTTGGGGACATTCTCTTCGCGTGGCCTATTTCTGTGTGTCTGTAGGCCAAGAGATGGGATTTTCGGAAGCTGAGATTTATGAACTAGAAGTTTCTGCACTCTTTCACGATATCGGTAAAATTGGTGTCCCAGATTCTGTTCTTTTAAAACCTTCACGTTTAACAGATGAAGAATTTTCAGAGATGAAACTTCACCCTTCTAAATCCTACGAGATACTACAGGATTTTCCAATCTTTCAAGATATGGCAATCAATGCCAAATATCATCACGAACGTTACGATGGTCGTGGATATCCGGAAGGACTGAAAGGCGAAGATATTCCATTGTATTCAAGAATCATTTTAATTTCTGATACTTTTGATGCCATGACATCAACTCGTCCGTATAGAAAAGGACTTCCCTTCGAAGTGGCATTCGCGGAACTCAGAGAATTTGCGGGAACTCAGTTCGATCCATACATTGTTGAAAAATTTATTTCCTGCATGACTAAAGAGCAAAGTAAAAACGAAGACACATTCAATCTTCAAGTTATCGAAGGAAATTTCAAGAAAGACGCTGCTTAATTTTTATTGGCAAAAAGGCGTAGGTTTGCTGGTAGATATATTATATTTTTGAACAACACCACAATCATCATCCGAGTTATAAACATTTAAAACTGAACATTCCGCGGGCTTTCCGTGAGACTTATTCCACTTCATATTTTTATTACATTGCACATAAGACGATTTATCGATACAGGCCCAATGTTTTTCTTTGCAGTTGTAAACCAATCCTCTTCCTAATTGATCATAAAATGGAGGTTCTGTGTAAATATCATCTGCAACAATTTTGTCTTCAAGCTTGGTCTCTTTTTTGGCTGAACTCTCATCTGTCATTTTATCTTTTTCATCTACGCTATCAATCAAGCTATCAATACTCTTATCAACTTGTTCACTAGATTTGGCTTCACCCATTTTAGAAGCTGGCTCACTTGCAATTTTTACAATTGGAGTCTCATCAATGGCCTTCTCTTCAGCCTTAGGAGGCGGGACTTCTTCAACTTTTTTCTCAGCAATATTGACATTTTCTACAGGAGGTAGGGCCTCAACTGGTTTTGTTTCGGATGTTTTATCTGTTGCTTTATCTACTGGTGCAACGGCACTAGGGTTTTCAGGGCTTGTTGTTTTGCCAACAGCGGCGGCCACTACGGGCTTAACTCTGTGCTTGCGTGGCTTTGTCGGTATATTCTCGATTTGAGTTTGTGGATCTTCTTTTAGGAGAAAATGATCAACAGCTAAATAACCTAACCCAATGACCACGACGACTCGAATGATCATACTGATCTGTTTCTTTTTTTTATCATTTTCGACAGGATTTTCGTGACTATCTTCAAACTGTTCTTCAGATTGTTCTTCAGAATGTTCGTCGTGAGTATTATCGTTCTCAATACCTAACTTCTTTCGAAGAGGTGCTGGTAGACTTTGTTTTAGGCTAGCGAGAAGTTTTTCAAACATATAGATTTATTATAAAGGATTTTTGTGAAAGTCATAGATGATGGAGTTATCAAGTACGATCGGTCAAATTTTACCCAGTGTAACCCGATAGATTTAGTAGAATATTTAGCCTTGGAATACTGGAGAAAAAAACTTTTTAAACTCAACTTGATTGGAGAATATCCTGAAGCTGGAGTGGGATTCGGAAACTTATCCGAGCTTCGTGACTACTCACAATTCCACCAAAACTCTCATCCTCAATTTATCATCACCGGCACCCAAACTGGAAAATATCCAGAGCTCGACGGAAATTTCTACACACGAGTTTTAGATTACGATATTGAAAACCTAAAAATTAACATGATGGGCCCGATCGAAGCTTCAAGCGAAGCCCTCACTCACGCCGCCATCTACTCTTTCAATAGAAAAATAAAAGTGGTCTTTCATATTCACTCACAAAAGATCTGGAAAGGAATGATTGACGATCATTCAGACTTTACAGCTATTGATATCCCTTATGGAACTGTTGAAATGGCACGAGCAACCGAAAGATGTATTGGAAATAAAGATTTCGGAATTTTTTGTATGCATGGACATGAAGATGGAGTGGTTGCGTATGGAAGGACTTTGGAAGAGACAGGGGAAATTATTTTGAAGATTTACCAACAATATATTGGATAATATTACTACTCAAGCGAAATTAATTTTCAGAAAGCTCTGTAAATGATTTCTGTCGGGTGAAAGCCTAATCCACTCTGAATTAAGAGGATTTTTTTTAACCTTTTTAACCGACTCTATTCTCCATTCTACCCAATCAGCTTCTGGATATTTTGAAGCGAGCGACTGAATAACTAATCCCATGGTTTTTCGATAATTCACTTCAACCAAAGCATAGGTTTTTAACTCCCCATTTTCACGATAAATAAATGAATCAATTTGAATATTTGAGACAGCTCCCAAGTTCAAATAAGTTTGAGCGATTTGCTGAGTCGTTTTTTCTAATTCATCTAATGAGTAAGAATATTTTTTAAAAATATATTTTTTAAATTTATCCACATCACTTGATCCGGCCCCACCTTTAAAACTTCCGGATTCTGAATTGAAGTTTTCCACCATAAACTGTCTCTTTATAATACCATCGACAACTTCAAAGGTTGTTCCAATATCAAAAACGCGCTCGTAAATAGGTTCCAGTAAAACCTTTCCCTCTAGAATTTTTGAAAGTAATGATTCATCTAGCGCATCAGTCCTAAATTGCTTATGACCTATACCACTAAAACTATCGGGACGTTTAATGATCCATTTTTCTATTTTAGGAAATTTTTTCAAATGATTTTTGAGTTCATCCCAGGTTTCAACAACCGCTCCTTGTTTAAATCCCCAATGATTGAGAATGGCAATTTGCGCTGAAGTCAGTTTAGAATTAAGAGTTCGCTCCAATTCAATATTTAGATGTTGCCCCCACCAATACTCGAATGTTAATGCCTCTGGATTGAATTCTGGAATAACAAATTCCATATTCTTTAATCTTGCGAGATAAGATTGGTCATAAACTTGACAATTTTTTAGAATAGCTTTTTCCTGATTTACCAGAAAAAAAACATATTCAAATTCTCTAATAATTTTTTGATTGGTCGGACTGCCTTCTTTGTATTGAGGATCAAAAAGAAAGGCTTCATAATCGAGATCAACTTTGTAAATTTTTTTAATGGGACAAGTTTTCAAAACTACCACGACTTGCGATTGGTCACTTTGAAATCGTCGCGAAATGCATCCAATTGGTCCAAAAAGGCATGATCAATTCCGGCGCGTTCTCTGGAGCTACGATCAAAATGAATTCCTTTTGAACGAGCAGGAGTCATAACACCTGGAAGGTTATTTCTAAAATAGTTCCATAGGTCTTTATCGCCTCTCCACTGATTGAGCCAGTGGGCCCCCAATGCCACGTGAGAAATTTCATCTTCAAAAACTATTCGCATAATCTTGGCAGTTTCGAAATCCTCAACGGCCAAGAATGATTTTTCGTAATATAGAGCAAAATCAAGATTGGCCGATTCGAAGGTCATGGCCATGGCCGAATAAAACTGTGAAGGAGTAATGCATTTTTCCATTGAACGCCAGAAAAAATCATTCAGAGGAAATTCTCCCAATTCAATCCCAAATTCTTTCATCCGCGATAAATAGAGTTTTAAGTGTTTTTGCTCGTCTTGAATTGTTTTCACCAATCCTTTTTTAAAAAGAATCGAATCTGGTCTTGTATCTGGATAAACAAGAAGTGCTGCGGCCATCATTTCAATTGCAAGTAATTCATGATTGGCAAAAAAATGTAAGGCCAATCCTCTTTTTTCTTCAAGGTGAAAGCTGGTATTTTTGGGAAATTTAACTTGTTGATTATCAAACTTTAACTGGTTTGAGCGCCCAGGATTTTCAGGCAATTCATATAGGTCTACACATTCGGTGTAATCAATATTTTTAAGTGGGATCAATTTGTCTTCTAAACTCGCACCCTCTAAGAGGATGCGAGCATATTCACGATAGTGCATAAATTATTTCTTAGTTTTTCCTTGAAATTTTCTTTTTTTAGAAGGTTTACCCTGTCTAAAGTCCTTATTAGTCGAGCCTACAGCCGAAGCTAAATGGCTTGGTCTCTCGCCCGGTTTGCCTGGAGCAGCTCCACGTCTAGGGAATGGTCTTCTGGTAAATCGTCTTTCTTTAAAACAATTATCGCAAATTGGAAATTTCGATTGATCAGGAAGTTTAGCTCCACAGCTTGAGCATGTCGGCGTGATCTTATCTGATAAAAGAACGTTGAGTTTTTCAATCGCTAAAAGTTTATTTTCGAGTAGATCTTTGTCTTCAAACTCAAAGTTCTTATTACTAAAGTGACGTGCTAGCCACTGATAAAGCTCTACGCATTTAATTGTTGTTTCTAGATAATCAATCTCGTTTGAAGTGTGATTAATATGTTCGTTTTTGATAATCTCACTCGCGACATATTTTTTAAGAATCCAAACATAATACTGAACGTGTTCTAGCAATCCTAAGTTAACAGGGGCACAAGCAAATCCAAAAATTTCGGAGGAAGTTAAAATATTTTCATGATCGATATCTTCAACTGTTTCTGCGAGCTCAATCATTTCCTTTAAATCAACACAATAAAAAGGCTTAGTGAAAGTCATGGTGTTAAAGAGTCTCAAAAATTCGGACAATTTAAGAATAGGAAGATTGTTAGACGAGAGAGCATTATTAACTTTGGTAAAAATATCTAAATCGGGACCAACCATACTCTGAGTTTGTTGATCGAGAGTTGAATCAAGTGCATTTTGAATATCAGAAAGTCCTTCTTCCACTTTTTGCAGACAAGTAACTTTCCCCACAGGAAAACGCTGGAATCGTCCTGCTCGCCCTGCAATCTGCTTAATCTCACTCACCGTAATCTGGTGTTCTTGAGAGTTAATATGTTTAGTAAGAGTCGAAAAAACAATTCTTTGGATCGGAAGGTTCATCCCCATTGAAATCGCATCGGTACTGACGATTACATCTGTAATTCCCTTATCGAACTTACGGGCCTGCTCACGGCGAACTTCCGGTGAGAGCATTCCATAAATTATCGAAACTTTAAACCCGACTTGTTCTAAATCGTATTTATACTTAAGGGCATTTCTTCTTGAGAAAACAATTAATGCATCACTTTTTTGAAGTTGAGTAAGAGTAATTGGGCGATCTTCTACTTCAAGCTTGGTCATGCGTTCATAATTTTTAATTTCTAATTCATCACCACAGAGCTCAACAATTTGTTTTACTAAATCGAGAACTGATCCATCACCACAAACATGCACTTCATAAGCATGAAGATTAACCAGTGCTCTAGTCCAAGCCCAGCCCCTTTGCTTATCTGTGATCATCTGGATTTCATCTATAACGGCACAAGAAAACTCTTCGCTTAATTTTGCCATTTCAATAGTAGATGAATAATGAGTGGAATTTTCCACTTCGATAACTTCTTCTCCAGTCAGCAACGTGGTCGCAACCCCTTTGGAGTTCATCGTATCGTATAGTTCAGCAGCAAGAAGTCTTAGAGGTGCCAGATAGCATCCCTTTCTCGATTTAACGAGAGCTTCAATTGCATGATAAGTTTTCCCTGAATTGGTTGGCCCCATATGATAAATAATTTTGCGGGGAACTTTTCTGGCGTGAGAGTGAATCCAGAATTGTCCTAGATACTCTTGAAGAATATTAGAAGAGATATCTTTTCTTTTTAAAACCAACACTGATTTTATTAATTTTTTAAACTCACCTTCTAGATATTTTTCATTTCTCCAAATATTACTAGAGAGCTGTTTAAAGAAGCGAATATATTCTTCATCGCTTACAAGATCAATCGATAAGCCTTGCTCAGATAATTGGCGGTGAAAGAATAATATAAGATTTTGCGAGTGGCGAAGGGCAATCTCTCCCGGATAAGTGAAAGTATCTTCGCTTAAAATCTTAATTTGAGCTTCAAGACGATTAAGAGATGATTTTTTTAATTTAAACTGAACCTGTTGAAACTTGCGATCTAGGGTTCTGAGTAAATGTTGGTAGTGATTGTTTACAGCTGAAATGCCTTTATCGACTTCAGTATTAATCTGCTCTTCGATTTTTGCTTTTGTGTCATTAATGGCCTGAACACACTCATCAAAAACAACTTCGCGAACACGAGTTCGGTAATCGGCTAAACAGGCCACACACTGACAGGCCAGGGCGGCTGTTTTAAGTTCAATATTAAAATGTTCTTTAACTAAGGATTGAGTATCAGCGTGATTTTTTTCTTTATCTTCACTCCATTTTCGGAGAATGGCATGATGGACTTCAAGCACAGGAGGATTTAGTCCTCCATCTTGCCCAAAATAAAAAATTTCTTTTTCTGGCATTAAGCAGTCATCAGCAAATATCAAAGAGATAATATTATCTCTTTGTAAAAATTCGTAAAAATTAATGTATTCAGTATTAAAAATAGAAACAAGAGAAGGATTTCTCTTAAAATTATTCCAGAGAAGAGTTTGTGTTTTTTGTACAAAATTCAAAACAATTTCAGCATCTTCAACGGTTCGAAGATAGTCGTCATTTTCAGCGAAAGAATGAATTTTTATTAGGGTTTTTCTTTCAATGTCTAGGAGACTGCGAATTCCTTCGTAGTCCGGGAGAGAGGGAAAATCAGTCGTACTCACTAAAAAAATTTCCTTTTTAAGGTTATACGACTGATTATATCTTACTAAATTCTGTAGGTCTATTTTCTAACGGCCAATAACTAGTGATCTAACTCAACAATATACCCAATTGCCATCTTGGCGAATTTCACTGCATGAGAGGCGTTATTATTTGAAACTGTCAAAGTATCATTTGCAGTGTGGATATTATGGTTCATAGTGTCCATTGTAGCCTCAAATGGCATAGATGAGGGGTATCCCTGAGTGTGCCACGAAGCATGATCTGAACAAGCGTACCCACATTTATCGAATCCCCATTTTATTCCTGGGACGTAATGATCAATGATTGATCCAATAAATTTATTTTGCTCGTCGTTGGTAAAGTCTCTCATCATAACGATATCGAGAGAGTCGTCACCTTTAAAATTGGTCATATCAAGTTGCATAACACCTATGACATTAACATTTCTTTTTTTGAAATCGCTTGCAATTTCTTTTGACCCAAGTAAACCGACCTCTTCCGCTGCGTAGGCCATAAATTTTAAAGTTTTCTGTGGTTGGTAAGAATTATCCACTAAGAGGCGAATAACTTCGGTGATAGTCGAAATTCCTGAAGCATTATCATCTGAACCTGGAGCACGAGCAGTTGCCCCGATACGTCCGTTGATTGAGTCTTGGTGACCACCTAGTACAATCGTTTCATCAGACTGGCCTTTTATCGTCAGAATAATTGAAGGCTGGTCCCATCTTGCGTGTTTAAAATATTCGACTGTGGCGTCTGTACGATTTTTGATTAAGTTTGACCAAGTTTCCTTGATAAACGCTGCTGACTTTTGCCCAAATTCACCCTTGTAATAACGGTTTTGGAAAAGTGAAAGTTGAGTGATGGTAGCTGTAATATTGGCGGGACTTGCTTGTTCGATCATCGGTTTAACAATTGCATCTTGGTCGATCTTATAGCTAACAAATGAATTCTTCTTAGCGAAGAGTTGATCACCTTGAGAGTTTAGAAGATTGTCGGCTTCAACTGCATCGTCGTGAAGCATGAATCCGCCGCAACGATTAAAAGTTCTATGCATTAGCAAAGAAAGCCATGGAAGAGCGTCTTCATCGATCTTTACAATACTTATCCCATCTCGACTTTCAACTTCTTTGACTCTTGATCCGAATTTTTTTTGGATAAAGCTAAGAGCATCTGTACCGATTGAAATGAATACATTTTTATCTTCAACCGCATTTACCGTTAGCGATGAAAAGATAAAAGAAGCAATAAGAAGCCTGCTGAGTAATTTGATTTTCATAATTGTTGTCCTTTTTTAGTGGGAATCATCCTTGATGATAAAATTGTGTGTAAATTTTTGTGAATTGTCTAATTTTCTATCCTTTTCTATTCTTACTTCTTACAATCTTTCCATAAAGGAGCATTTTATGATTTCAACCTGGCTTACTAAAACATTCGATATAAAATATCCCATCATTCTTGCCCCTATGTTCCTCGTCTCAAACAATAAAATGTTAATCGAGGCGTATAAAAATGGAATAATAGGCTGTATCCCTGCCCTCAATTATAGAACTCCCGAGGAATTTGAAGAGGCGCTTAAAGAGCTTCAAGATAAATGCCAGGGTAAATTTGGAGTTAATCTCATAGTAAATAAGTCGAATATTCATCTCAAAAATCAACTTGAGGTCTTAGTTAGAAATCCACCTGCTTTTGTGATTACCTCCCTAGGCTCCCCAGAAGAGACAATCAGATTATTGAAACCTAAAGGCGTTAAAATATTTTGTGATGTCGTCGATGTTGAATATTCTAAAAAAGTTGAAAAACTTGGAGCGGACGCATTGATTGCTGTTAACTCTGGAGCCGGTGGACACGCTGGTAATATCCCCGCTTCCATTTTGGTTCCGATGCTTAGAGAGCAATGCAAGCTTCCAGTTATTTCTGCCGGAGGAGTTGGAACCGGGGCCGGTTTACTTTCCACTCTTGCTCTAGGAGCAGAAGGAGTTTCAATTGGATCACCTTTTATCGCGACAATGGAGTCTGGAGTTTCACAGGAATATAAACAGGCAGTCATAGATTACGGTGCTGAAAACATTGTCATGACAACCAAGATTTCTGGGTCTCCATGTTCTGTAATCGAAACACCCTACGTTAAAAAAATTGGAGTTGATCAAAATTTTCTTGAATCTTTTTTAAGCCAAAACAAAACAGCTAAAAAATATGTCAAAATGCTCACCTACTACAAAGGAATGAAGGCTGTTGAAAAAGCGGCTTTTGCAGCTACCTATAAAACAGTTTGGGTCGCGGGACCATCAATTGAATTTATCCATAAAATCGAAACAATTCAGAGTATTGTTGAAAGGCTCATCGCTGAATACCAAAAGACCCACGACGAAGTATGTTCAAGAAATCAGCGGCCTTAAAAAATCCAGAGTTTTTAAAACTCTATCTAGCAGGCTTGACGAGCGAACTTGGTTCTTTCATAACCGATACGGCAATGATGTTGTTTGTATTTGCTCTAAGTAACCAGGATAAATCTTTTCTTGGAATTACCCGGGCCATTTTTCTTTTGTGTTACACCATCGGAAGTTTACTTGGTGGTCCCCTTGGATTGCATTTTAACAAAAGAAATATTCTTATTTTTTCCGAAATGCTTCGCATACCAATTATTTTAAGTCTGATGTTTTTTCACGATATTTATTTTGTGATGGTCGCCAATGGACTCATCGGACTTTTTACCGGAATTTATAATCCCTCCAGACAAACACTGATCAATGAAATTGTTCCCGAGGAAGACATCAAAGAAGCCAATTCACTTTTTGGTACGACCATGGCCGTATTACATTTAGGTGGTCCATTAATTGGCGCTACGCTTTATAGTTATTTCCATGGCGTTTTTCAGGTTTTAAGTCTCGATCTTATTACTTATCTTTTAGGTATCATTCTTTTATTTAAAATAAATTTCACTTATAAAGTGACTCAGAAAAATATTCTTCATCAAACAAAACTCAAAACTCCCAAAAGCATGGTCCTAGATTTTGTCGAAGGATACCGCTATGTTCGTTCCCGTGCTGATCTATCATCCATGCTAATCTTTACATTGATGGTGGGATTTTGCGTGGGCATGCTTGTACCGCTTCTTTACCCTTTCGTGGTTGAAGTACTTCACAAAAGTGAGCGAGAATATGGGGTGAACATTTCTCTTTTTGGCCTTGGTGGAATTATTGGGGGTTGGCTTTCAGGAACACTCAATAGACGTTTCAAGGCTTCCACACTTTTTTTGATGGGTATTATTGCCGAAGCAGTATTAATGCCCCTATGGATCCGAACAACCGACTTTAAGCTTAATTGTTTTGTTATTTTCTTCTGGGGAATTATGGTGTTTATCCGCATCCCTTCTCAACTCAACTACATCTCAGCTCATGTACCAAAAGAGTATATGACTCGAGTTTATTCATTTCTAGACCTTGTCTTTGTTGTGCCTAATATATCTGCTGGTATTATAGTGGCACTGATAGGAAATAAACTCTCTACCTTCGAGATTTTGAATTTTACCTCAATACTCTTTATACTATTAGTAGGAGTTGGCTTAATGACGAGAGGGACTAGATCCTTGCTCAATAGATAGCCACCAATAGGAGTTATGAGACCTTTCTTATTACTCGTCCAGATTCTCTTTTTTTCTTTACTCACAATGGGAGCAAAGTCCCATATAGCTTCAAACTCAGCTATAAAAAATAAAGATATTAAAATTTTAGACTTGAAACTAAAAAAAGAATTAAGCGATAAAAAATTACCACCTCTGAAAAAATATACTTTTGCTATTTTAGCGGCTCGCGAATTAAAACAACTGTATTATTCCGATAAAGCACTTGAGTTCTATCAATTGGCCCGTGAAATGAAAGTTGATGAAAACAAAGCGGAAATCACTCAAGCTTTTTCTAAAAAGCATTTATTTTCTCCCTCCTCCGTTTTTTTCTATGAAGTAAACTTAAAGGCTCTTCTAAAAAACAAGTCTTACGAAAGGGCCATCTTAAGCTTAAATCCTGAAAAATTGAATGAACCTGAAAATGCACATTACAAAATTATCTACGATCTCTTAAATGTAAAAATTAAAAGAAGAGCGGTTAAAAAACTTTATTGTTTTGATGATTATCAAAAAGACCCTGAAGACTATCAGTATTCAAATTTACTTTGCGATTTATTAATTGATTATCTTCGCGATGGAAAATTGGGAAATGATCATATTAAAGTAGTGGAAGAGTATTTTTTCAAACACGACTTAAAGGAAATTTATCTTCTGCAAGTTGCCAAAGATTTAAAAACCTCTCCCTAATTTTCTTAGGACAATTATTATTTATTGTGCTAAATAACTTCTAATGAGTTTGAGTAAAAATGTATCGCTGCAAAGCAATCTTCCCAGTGTTTTAGAGTCTATCTATTTTCTACAGCGCGTGGGTGACTATCAAGCGGCACTCGTCCTGTCAGAGAAAAGTAAAAAAGAAATAGAAAGTTCTCTTGATCATAAGAAACTGGCCCTGCTTATCGACCTGATAGGTAGATATGAGCAAAATTTATTCAATGCTCGCGATTATGCTGAACTAGAAAACAATCTCAAAGAAACAATTGAAAAATCGGGCATAGCTTTTTATCAGGGCTGGTTGCATTTTTTATTGGGCTATTATTTAAAAAAAGAAGATGAGCTTAAATTAGCGGCTTCCCATTTTCTTGAAGGCTCGCATATCAATGAACTTTATGAAGTTTATTATTGGATGAATAGTTTCAGACTTCTTCCAGCGGAAGAAAAATATAGCACCTTTCTCCGTACCTACCCAGTAAAATCCATCTATTCCCAAATAATGGGAAATACCTTTTTCAAAGAAGAACTCAAACCTTTAACTCAAATTCAAAAAGACCAAGCTAAAAATTGGCTTATCAGTGATAAAGACGAGCAAGAAGATGAGCAAGAAGAAGCCTCATTTGATTGCTGGCTAATCTCCGGCGATGCCATAACGCCTGCTCAATATGTTAAACTCGACCTTAATAACGAAAGTTTTCTTGATATTTACGCCGGTCTCATTAACGATCGCGGTGAGTACTCCTTTCTCCTAATCACTGAGCTCAACTGCCTCTCCTTTCTAATTGCCACTCAATTAACAGGAGCAACGACAGGACAAATAGCGGAATTTTTAGATCGCTCAGAAAAAGACTTAGAAGAAATCATCAAGTCTCTCATTGGAATAGGAATTAAAATTAATAAAAATAACAATCGCTACTTTCTTAATTGGGAGGCAAAGCCAAAAATAATTATTCCGCGATCTCTTAAAGTAATAGGTCTTCAAGAATACGTAAAAAAGAAAGTGCCAAAATTTTCAAAAGCTCAACTGGTAGATCTTTTGCAATTAACTCAGTTTGGTGCGGAGGCATTGATGAAAAGATGGGCATTATCCGGTTTGATACGTCCTACTGAAAAAATAGAAAATGCAAATATTTGGAAATTTCTTTAAACTTCTATTACGGACGGAGATAAAATTTTTCAGTGCTGTTTGGTTCGCTTTTCCTGATAAATAATCTTCTCTCTGCATCAATCCCCAAAATTACTTGAAAAACGTCACCTAATATCGCTCTAGATGAATAATAACTATGCCCTAATCCAAGCCCCATTGTTGGCGCATCGACTAAACTCACATTGATGGTATCGAGATTTTCAGAAAAGGTACAAGCTCCAAGGCGCTCAGTTTTATTATAAGTTTCTGAAGCCACCATCGCTTTGTCATTATAAGAACAATACAGCGTAATACGTTTACTGGTCTCCTTAATATTCTCGATTAATTTTATAAATTCATTGGCCTCGAAATCTGGAGCATTTAAAATAAGTTCATTGATCACACTTTTCCCTGTAATTGATCCTGTAAATTCTTTAAGTGCAGGAAGAACTACTTGATGTCCCATCGAATGAACAACCAAGTTAATTTTCAGATCATTCGCTTGAAGTTCAGTCAAAAAGTTTTTAAAAGTCTCGATTGATCCTTTGGCATTTTTAATATTGCTTTCATAAGTTCTAGTAATCATTTTATCATCGAAGAATCCGTCTCCGGCACCAGCGGGCCATGAAAATAGGACTATCGGCCCCTGATATTTTAGATCATAAGCAATCTGCGCTGCTCGCAGGACTGCGTCTTCATAACGTACATTAAACCCATGAACAAAAACTAAGGGGGTTCGCTTGGTTTTTTTAAGGAAATCAATCACCGTTAATTCTGGAAGCATTTTTGAATTTAGAATTTTAAAATAATCATGAGAAGATTGACGATTGTCTTTAGTGAGTGTGACCTGACCAGTGCTGTGGTTTTTAGGTACATTAATTTTACAAATTCCAAAATGAGTAGAATTATCTAACTCCACTCCGAACTGATTATTAGTACAACCAAATGTTTTGCTCTTTAATTTTCTATTGGTCACAACAAAAACATCCAAAGCTTTTGTATCGGTATAATCTTCTTTGAAATAATTATCCCAAATAAGTTTTAAATTTTTCTGAAATTCGTCATCGATACTAATTGGACGAACAGGTGCAACGGGATTAAAAATTGCCGGAATGGTTGTGCCACTAAGTACTGGCTCGACGTATTTCGGCGTTCCTGAAGAACAGGCGTTGAATATCAAGAGACTAATGATGGTGAAGAAAATCTTTTTCACAGTATTTTACTCGGATAATATAGTTATTGAACTAGCCCCAAGTATATCTGAAAAAAGAACACTAGGCCCGAAATCAGGCCTAGTGCTTAATTGGAAATTTATTTTATTCTTTTGGTTGATCTTTGATTTGTGAATTACTTCACTAATCCAGCTCTTCTTAATAGAGCTTCTGGGTTTGGTTCTTTTCCTCTAAAGGCAACATACAAATTCATCGGATGCTGACTTCCTCCTTTCGAAAGAATGCTATCTTTAAACTTATTGGCCACTTCCCGATTAAAAATACCCATTCCTTTGAAAAATTCAAAAGCATCTGCATCTAAAACTTCAGCCCACTTATATGAATAGTATCCTGCTGAGTATCCGCCTGCAAAGATATGAGAAAAAGCAGTCGAGATACATGTGCCTTTAACTGATGGTAAAAATTCCATATGTTCCATTATGCCTGTTTCAAAAGCTTCGATATCCTGAATTTTTTCAGGATTACTTGAGTGCCAGGCCATATCAACATAGGCAAAACTTAACTGGCGAAGAGTCGCTCTTCCTTCCAAAAATGAAGCTGAGTCTTTAATTTTTTTAATAAGATCAGCGGGAATTTTTTCGCCAGTTTCATAATGCTCTGCAAATAAATCCAAACATTCTTTTTCGTAAGCCCAATTTTCTAAAATTTGTGAAGGAAGTTCAACGAAATCCCAGTAGACATTAGTTCCAGATAAAGTTTCGTACTGAGTATTTGCTAACATCCCATGAAGAGCATGGCCGAATTCATGGAAAAGAGTTGTCACTTCACCGAACGCCAAAAGAGAAGGTTTTGTTGGAGTAGGTTTTGTAAAATTACAAACGATGGCGATATGAGGGCGAATATTTACACCATCAACAATTTTTTGTCCGCGGAAGCTCGTCATCCATGCGCCATTTCTTTTTCCAGCTCTCGGGTGAAAGTCGGCATAAAAAACCGCTACGTGATTATTATTTTCATCCAGTACTTCATAAGTTTTTACCTCTGGATGATAAACAGGGATATCCAATCGTTGTTTAAAACTAAGACCAAATAATTTATGAGCGACCTGAAAAACACCATCAATAACTTTTTCCAATTTAAAATAAGGGCGAAGCATTTCATCGTTAACTTGAAATTTTTCATTTTTAAGTTTTTCGGCATAATACATATTATCCCATTTTTGATAATCCATGATGCCGTCAGTTTTTCTAGCATACACTCTTAACTCTTCAGTTTCAGCGGCCGCTGCCGGTGTAGCGTGATTAACAATATTATCAATAAAACTCATAACAGTTTTTGGAGTTGAGGCCATACGCTCTTCGAGGACAAAATGAGCGTGAGATTCATAGCCTAGAAGCTGCGCCTTTTGATGACGTAGTTTGGCAATTGATTTAACAATTTCCCGATTATCTTGATCGTCGCCTTTAAACCCCTTGGTAGAGTTAGCCAGGTACATTTGCTTGCGAAGTTCGCGATTACTTGCGTAAGTTAAAAAAGGAATCACGCTTGGATAAGCAAGAGTAAATCCCCACTTTCCTTCGTGACCTTTTTCTTTCGCTGTCTGAGCAGCAGCTTCAACAATATCTTCCGGAAGACCTGCTAAATCAGCAATATTATCAATTAACATTAAGTAATCATTTGTCTCTTTCAAGATATGATCGCCAAACTGGAGGCCTAGGGTTGAAAGTTGTTTTGAAATATCTCTCATAACTTCTTTTTCTTTGTCATTTAACAAGGCGCCATTTCTTACAAAACTTTTGTAGCTTTTTTCAAGCAACATCATTTGTTCTTCATTTAAATTGAAGTTATTTTTGTCATCCCAAACTTTTTTAATTTTCAGGAAAAGTTCTTGATCCAGACTGATATCGTTTCCATACTCAGTTAGGATGGGGGAAAATTCTTTCGCGATACCTTGAATATCGTCATTTGTTTCCGCGCTGTGAAGATTGAAGAAAATACCTGAAATCAATTCTGCTTCCGGCCCTGCATGCTCCAAAGATTCAACAACATTTTTAAAGTTTTCTGGTTCAGTATTTAGTTTGATCGCTTCAATTCTTTTTTTCGCCATCACGATTGCTTCCTTAATGGCCGGAAGAAAATCTTGAGGTTTAATCTGGTCAAATGGAACCGTTTCAAAAGGTGTCTTAAATTTTTGTAATAAAATATTCTTGGTATTATTCGTTGTTTCCATCCAGGTCTCCTTCTATTTAAATTGCAGTTCGTATACTGTTTCGTTTTTTTCTGTCGTTTGGCTGATTTCAGTTTGAGGGATTCCCAATGTTTTGGTTTTATCATTTAAGTCTTTTAAGACTGAGGCAATATTTAGCCATTCCCCTTTTTTTACTATAACCTGAGAGCTAACCAGGACTTGAGAGTTAACAATTGTTTTTTTTATTTCAGAATACGAAAAAATCAAATTAGCGCTGTCGCTTCCAAAAGGCTGACAAATGACTTTTAAATTCTCTTCGCCTATTCCAATTTCACCATTTATTCCCGCCCCTAAAAGAAGCTCCATGATGTTCACACTTCGATTGGCAGTTTCCCCTTTATTCAATACATTTTTTTCACCAATTTTAAAATTACTGGTATCAATTTTTGTTTTCTTGGTAGTTTTCAAATCAAGGCGGCAATCGTTTTCATTGAGGGGTAATTTCTCTGCTTCAATTCTATCAGAAACACCGGCATCTCTCTTCAAAGAGTATCTCTTACTCAGGTATTTCTCAAATAGTTTTCCTCTATCGAGCGATGTAACAATATCAATGCAACTGTCTTCATCTCTAAACTCAACGATATCCCTAGGTAGCAACAGAATCTTTAGAGATTTATAAACGTCGCGCAAATTGACACTTTTATCAAAACAATAAGAATTGAGATCGCTAGGCGGCGTTTGCGCAATTGCGATAGAAAACAGACTCGCTAATAAAAAGAAAATACTATTTACTCCGTAAATGGCTATCACCTTTTTGGTGGTGGATAAAATCATCTGATGTTGAATACGAGCAAAGATCTAGTGCCGTTTTAAACTGGAAAGACTTTGGAAGTTGTCCTTTTTTACTCAGGTCTTCACAGGTACAGGCGAGCGTTTTCATAAAACTAAAAAATTTTTCACTCGTTTGTGGACTCATCAAATGCTCCATTTGGCATGAATCATTTTCTGCCGTGGCATCATCGACGCCAACAAAATCTCTTAAAAAATAATAAAGCAAAGTGCGCGAAGATAAAATGCGGTGAACTTCTTCGTGGCCAAGTTCAGTCAGGACAACAAATTTACATTCTTCTTCTTCTTGAATTAATCCTTTTTTCTTAAGATTATTCAGCATGGTTGAAACTGACCCTTTAGTTAGTTCCAAATCTTTTGCGATATCGGTGACTCTCGCAAAACCTCTGTTTTCTTTTAATTTATGAATGGTTAAAAGATAGTGAACCATTGAGTGAGAAAGTTCCGTTTCCATTGTATCTTTCATAGGACCACTGCCTGTTGTTTTATTTATCATACACAAATTTGTATCAGCGAATAAGGGGCTTAGTAAAGAGCGAAACATGCCTTTAAAACAGGGCAGGAATATCGGCTATTGTTGACGGCGACTTCCTTCCTATCCATCTGATTTCATAAGTGATTACCCTGACCATTTTTGCCTCTGGGTTCATTCGTATAAGCTTCTGTTAAAATAGATTCAGTATGAAATATTTAATTCTTTTTACTATGTTATTTACCCACTTCACAGGTTTCGCTGCGGATGCGACTAACGCAACTTCGAGCGAAACGGCACTCAATCAAACTCTCCTCGATAACGGAGCGGCCGCTCAAAAACTGCTGGAAGCTTCAAGCGCAAATAAAGCTCCAACCACTATTAAAATTTTAAGTAACAAAGGTAGCAGCTCAACAACATCATCAACGAGCAATTTAACTGATCAAGATAAGCAGCTAAGCGAAAATTATGTCGACCAAGGTGCTGCCAATCGGATTCTTGCAGAAAAATGCGTTGGCGAGATGGCCCAAGCTTGTGCCGGTACCGAGGTCGATCATAAGGTAATGGGAATGAGTCCAGGTTTGATAAAAGCAGCTGCTCAAGCCTACGCGAGTTTCGGGGTTATGAGTGATAGCATTTTAACTTTATCAAGACCATCGGCAAAGGCCACTGAAACAAAGGCCACTGACACAAAGACTGCTGAGGCAAAGGACACTGAGACAAAAACTGATAACTCAAAAGACAAGCCAACAGATTATTGCAAATACATCCCCGCTGCCACTGAAGCTATTTCGGCTTTTGCCCAAAAAAATACAGTTGCAGGATTAAATAATGGCGGAGAAACTTCTCAGAAAGAGGTACTTCTAAAAGCAGCAAAAAGCCATGATGGAAGGGCCGAACAAGCCCAAATACAAGCAGTGGGGTGGTATGGAGGAGCTGCCTGCTATGCGGCCAATGCCGCTTTCGGGAACTTTGCCACAGATACTTCTTTGCTTGTAAAACTCGGTGCTGCTACTTTACTTGGAACTTTTTACCAAGCTGAAGTTGCGGCCAATAAAGGTTATGCTCAAAAAACTCGCGATATCGCCAATTCTCTTCCTAGTAAAGGAGACTGTAATCCTGTTACTCAAAATGATTGTTATTGCGCTGAAGCTGAAAACGAAAATAACCCCACCTACTGTCAGGCACAAATTGCTAAAAAAGCAGCGGCTTCTGCATTCACTCGTGTCGCTTGCACGGACAGTAAAATGCAAATTGATCCAAGTTGTGCCTGTGAAAAAACTAATAATTGTTTTGATAAATTTTTAGAAAATTCCGGCGCTGCAGAATTACAACTTGGTATGGGTTATAGCAATTCTCCTTTTAAATCCATCGCCTCACTCGCTCATGGAAAACTTGAAGCTGGTACCTTAAGTTCACAGGCCTACGCTGGAACGGCGGCCATCGCCAAAAAAGCACTCAACGATCTTGCCTCAAAGGTTCAAGCAAATAATAATCCTTTAACTCCCGCTCAGAAAGCGGTGGCAGACGCTATTGCCTCTAAAGGAATACCATCTAATATCGCTCGACTCATGGCCCAGAATTCTCCACCGCAAAGTGCCGTCGATAAATCAATGGCAAAAGTCGGGGGCCTTGGCTCTTACCAAGTGGCAAATTATTCATCAGGAAGAAGTAATGTTCTCGATTTCTCCGGCGGAGACGGCCTGGGCATCGGTGGAAAAAAAGGTGATAAAAAAGGCAATGCTGCAGATGATTTCCTCGGGAAACTCAATCCTAAAGCAGCTGCCTCTAATTCCAAAGTTTTAGAGTTTGCTCAAAAAGCACAAGCGCAAGCATCGCAAATTACAAAATCGGACAAACCAATTTTTGAAATAATATCCATTCGTTACCAAACCTCAGGTAGAAGACTGTTACAGCTCGACTCTAATAATTAATAAAGACAATCAATCTTCTTGAAGCTACAATTTTTTCTTAATATTTTAAAAATTTTGAGAAATCCAAATGGCACTTCCTTTTGAGCAATCCCTAATTATCATTCCTACGTATAACGAAATTGATAATATCGAGAATATGATTCGCACCCTCTTTGGACTCTATCCAACAATATCCCTGCTTATCATTGAAGATGGTTCTCCCGATGGCACTGCAAACGTCGTTAAAAGCTTAATGAGCGAGTTTAAAAACCTTTCCATAATTGAGCGCAAAGGAAAACTCGGACTCGGTACGGCCTATATAACTGGCTTTAAATGGGCACTTCAAAAAAATTATCAATATATTTTTGAAATGGATTGTGATTTTTCTCATGACCCCAAACAAGTTGTAGATTTATTAGCGCAAGCCAAAGATAACGACCTGGTCATCGGCTCTCGATACATCGGAGGAATCCGTATAATCAACTGGCCGATACAAAGATTGCTTCTATCTTATGGTGCTTCTCTCTATACTCGTTTTATCACAGGCATTCCTGTCTTTGATACTACTGGTGGCTTTAAGTGCTTTAAGAGATCAGCGCTCATGGCCCTCGACTTGGATAAAATAATTTCCAACGGTTATTCATTTCAACTCGAACTCAACTATAAAATCTGGGTGAAAGGTTTAAAAATTAAAGAAGTCCCTATCATTTTTTATGAAAGACGTGACGGTCAATCAAAAATGGGCGGGGGAATTATTCTAGAGGCTTTATTTGCTGTTTTTAGATTGAGATTTAAAAAAATGCTTGGAACGCTTTAAAGAACTTCAAAGAACTTCAAAGATAATTAGTGAATTTTATCTCACCAAAGATTTGCGAGAAAAAACTTCATCATTGAGTGGATTGTACATCATTAGAACTAAAATCCAGTAAAATCCAAATTCGAAAATAACAAAACGCAGCTCAGAAGGAATCAGACTAATTAATCCAGCAAGGATTATATAGGCTCCTGTTTGAGTGTAGCGAGGAAGAGGAATGGCGAAACGATTCACGAACTGTTTTATTTTATCGAGCTTAGTGTAAAAAAAGGGCAACACTAAAAAATAAAGGGTAGCGATAATTTTTATAGCTAATGTAAAAATAATATTATTGAGATGAAATCCATTCAATACCAAATGCTGCAAATTAAACTGCATTTTTGTATTATGAGTGAGAAAGAACTGAGGAGAACTGAAATTAAAAATGCGTTGTCCCCATGACATTTCATCCATCGCAAAAGCTAAAAAAATAATTCCTGCTATTACCTGGCTGGCAGCAAAACCTGCACCTCTAAAAGGTTTTAGAATACTGGCACGGTAAAAACACATAACTGAAGCAAATAGAAGTGTGTAAAATATCATCCATTGAAAAAATCCATCTTCTGCGACCATTGCTGATTCAAAATATAAAAGGTTAGTTTGTGAATAATAAATCGCAAGACCTAGGAAAATAATTAATACCGGATACATGATTTTTTCAAAAAGCTTCAAAGAGACTCTCCCAAATTTTGAAACTTATTGAGACGATCCCCATGGCGTCCACCTTCAAAAAGGCTTGCAAACCACGAATCAATGATGGCCTTGATTTCTTCTTCTGAATTAGTGCGAGCTCCAAGACAAAGGACGTTAGCATCGTTATGCTTACGTGCCATTTCAGCATCGTAGGGAGATCGGCAAAGTGCTGCTCTAATTCCCTTATAGCGATTGGCCACAATGGAAACACCGATTCCAGATCCACAAAGAAGGATGCCTGAATATTTTTGATTTAAGACTACTTTAACTAAAGCACTTGCGTAGTCTGGATAATCACAACGCTCGAGACTTGTAGTACCAACATCGACGACTTCAATATTTTTAGAAAGAAGGAATTCGCGAACGAACTCCTTCATTTCAAAAGCGGCATGGTCTGAACCAATTACGATTTTCATTCTAAATCTTAATATCTGTAGTGGTCTGGTTTATAAGGTCCTTCAACCTTAATTCCCAGATACTCAGCTTGTTTGTTTGAAAGTTTATCCAACTTCACTCCGATTTTTTCTAAGTGAAGGCGAGCAACTTTTTCATCCAAGTGTTTTGGAAGAACGTAAACTTCGTTTTTATAATTTGCATGGTTAGCCCACAATTCCATTTGGGCCATAACTTGGTTGGTGAATGAATTCGACATAACAAATGACGGGTGTCCAGTTCCACAACCTAAATTAACTAATCTTCCTTCAGCAAGAAGAATGATTTTTTTGCCGTTCGTGAAAACATACTGATCAACTTGAGGTTTGATGTTTACTTTTTTGATATCTGATTTGCTGTTTAAGTAAGAGACTTCAATTTCTAGATCGAAGTGGCCGATGTTTGCAACGATTGCTCCATCTTTCATCATCTCTAAATGTTTACCTGTAATTACGTCAACACATCCAGTAGCCGTAGTGAAGATGTCCCCGATTTTGGCAGCATCGTCCATATTCATTACTTGGAATCCTTCCATTGCCGCTTGAAGCGCACAAACTGGATCGATTTCAGTGATGATAACTCGTCCGCCTAATCCCTTGAACGATCCAGCACATCCCTTACCAACGTCACCGTAACCAGCAACAACACAAACCTTACCGGCAACCATTACGTCAGTTGCGCGTTTTACTGAATCTACAAGAGACTCTCTACATCCATAAAGATTGTCGAATTTTGATTTTGTAACAGAGTCATTGATGTTGATTGCAGGAACTTTTAGTTCACCTTTTTTCACCATCTCATAAAGTCTATGAACACCTGTTGTTGTTTCTTCAGAAAGACCTTTGATACCTTTAAGTAGTTCTGGGAATTTTGAGTGAACCATAACAGTCAAGTCACCACCATCATCAAGAATCATGTTTAGTGGAGATCCGTCAGCCCATTTAAGAGTTTGTTCAATACACCAGTCGAATTCTTTTTCGTTCATCCCTTTCCAGGCAAAAACTGGAATCCCAGCAGCAGCCATGGCCGCAGCAGCTTGGTCTTGAGTAGAAAAAATATTGCATGATGACCAGCGCACTTCTGCACCGAGTTCAATCAAGGTTTCGATAAGTACTGCCGTTTGAATAGTCATGTGAAGACATCCAGCAATACGAGCACCTTTAAGTGGTTTAGATTTTCCAAATTCTGCTCTGAGCGACATAAGTCCTGGCATCTCAACTTCAGCAATTTGAATTTCTTTACGTCCCCATTCTGCAAGCGACATATCTTTTACTTTGTAATCTGTAAAGGCCATAATTCCCCCTAGTGGTTTTTGAAATATGAGTTAAAATAATTCTGATTAATATAACAGGATCGAACTGCAGTCACAAGGTAATTGCAATCATGGCAAGCTATACACAGATAGGCCTTAAAGAGGCCGAAGATATCCTTAAGCTTTACGGCAGGGAAGGTATCCTAAAAATGACTCCTTTGTCGTTGGGCATCTCCAATTCAAATTATCGAGTTGATCTCGCTGGAGAATCAGTTCTTTTAAAAATCTCAAATGATAAAAATCAGCTCCAATTAGCTGAGGAACAAGCAATTTTGCTTTACCTAAATCAACGCGCATACCCTTATTCACTTAAGCCATTTGCTCTGATTTCTGGGGAATTAGTTTACAACTATGAACCCTATTTTGGTGTGGTGTATCCCTTTGTAGACGGCATCCCTCCAGGTCCCTCTGACTATACTTGCAAAGAAGTGGGAGCAGCTCTAGCAACATTGCATTCGATCGCCCATGACCACACAAAGTTAAATCATTTACGCCCTCATGAAAATGTGGGATTCGGCGCATATGAAATTCTAAAATATTCAGAAACGCTATCTTGTCCAAAGGATTACCGAGAGGCTTTTCAGTATTTTTTTCCAGATCAATTGAAAGATTTTCTAGAAACCCCTTTTGAAAAAGGAATCATTCACGGGGATCTTTATTACGATAATACACTCTTTAATAATAACCACCTGAGTGCCGTTCTCGATTTTGAACAGGCCGGACGAGGTGAATACTTACTGGACTTGGGGATTTCAATCTCTGGAACTTGTTTAGAAAAAGGAAGAGTTATCTCGCCACTTGTAAACTCGTATTTAGAGGGTTATGAAGCTATCAGACCATTAAGCAGTACTGAATTAAAATTTCTTGATCACGCCGTCATCCTGGGACTTCTATCGATATCCCTTTGGAGAATCAAGCGTTTCAAGGAAAGGGATCTAAATCCACTAATGGAAAATTCTTATCAGGATCTTTTGGTGCGAGCAATGAACTATTATCAAATGAAACAACTAGAAAAATAAAGCTAAAAAGATAATTAATAGGAATATGACCCATGGCAAAGATCGCCCCTAAACCAGACCGAAAATACTCTGATCGCACTCCAAGAGAAGAAAGAAAAGCACGTGAATCAAGAGAAGTGAAAAAATACAGCGATGTAAAATCTAACCCTCGCGCCAAAATTAATCCGGATGGAACAAAGACATTTGATCAAGCGACATTCTTTGCGTCGTGTCCGCGCGAAGTTGAACATCTTCTAGAAAAAGAAATTAGAGACCTCGGCATAACTCGTATCGAAGTAGAAAAAGGTGGTGTGGCCTTTAAGTGTGAAACTGAAGAAGCTCTAGACGTTCTTCTTAATTCAAGAGTGGCTTCAAGAGTTTTTAAAGAAATTCAGGTCTATACTATTGCCAGCGAAAAAGACATTTACACCATGGCCAAAGAAAAATGGTGGGATAAAATTTTTGATGTTCATCAAACTTTTAAAATCAATACTCTTTTTGATCGCGAGACAAAAGAAAACTTCAACAACTCAATTATTTTTTCACAACTTTTAAAAGATGCTATTGCGGATAACTTTAGAGAAAAATTTGGAGAACGCCCTTCAGTTGATACTGGAAGACCAGATATTACTTTTCTTTTGCGAGTTGAAAGAAAACCAGGAAGCGATCTTTATAATGCACGTATCTTGGTTGATATGTGTGGTGAACCTCTTTCTAACCGCGGCTATAGAGAAGAATCGCTAAAAGCCCCTCTGAGAGAGAATTTAGCAGCGGCCATTATTATGACGACTGATTTTGACCCAGCCGTTGATCTCTTCACCGATACAATGTGTGGATCGGGAACTTTGTTAATTGAGGCCATCCTAATCAGAGCAAAAGTAGCTCCGACTTATTTAAAAATCAGACAATATATCGAAAAGAAAGTTCCGGTTTTTGATTTTTTAAAACACCCTTGGTTTATTGTTGATAGAAAGTCAGTCCGACTTTTTGAAGACAAAGCTCAGGCCATATACAACCACTCATTAGGTGCTTTGAACGAATTGCAAACCCGACAATTTTTTGGTTTCGATATTACTGAGCGAGCACTCGAGACAACTCGTGCTCACCTTTACAACGCTCATATTGACCCTCAGATCGTTACACTCAATAAAAGAGACGCGACAAAGATCACACCAATGGATGAACCACCTGGAATCGTGATTTGTAACCCTCCTTACGGAGAGCGTATGGGGGAAGAAGAAGAGCTTAAAAACTTATACCGAGACTATGGTGAGAACTTAAAGCAGAATTTTAAAGGTTTCAGAGCATACGTTTTTACGTCTAATCCACTTTTACGAAAGTCTATTTCGCTTGGAACTTCTAAGCGTTACACTTTTTATAACGGGAGCCTTGAGTGTAGATTATTGAAATATGATCTATACTAAAACCCTGTAATAAATACAAAGCTTCATCCAAAGTACAAAAAAATCGGTACTATCACCCCAACTTTTATTTTTGGTGGGATGGTTTATGATTTTTATAAAATCTTTAGCAATGGCTCTAATCTTAACTCTTGGTGTGAACTCGTTTGCACAGGAGCTTCCTGCAATTATGCAGAGAGACCCAGGCAAAGTTGACTGTAATGATGAACTTAAACGATGTACTTATGTTGTTCAAAATCTCACTGCCAAAGAACTAATCGCCAAATTAAATTCGAACGTATTTCCTGGAAGTTTTTTATCTCCGTCTGAAGGATTTATCGTCGTTGAAAATTTTAAAAAAATAAATTTCTATATAAATGATGAGACTCTACGTTTGAAATTTATTTCATTAATTCCTTTGATGGATGTTTTTGAAGATTTCGTTCCAGCAAGTCTCGTTGAGCTTACTACTGAAATTTACTCTTTGTCTGAATCAGCATCAACTGAAATTCAGGCAAAGCTAACTTCTGCTGATACAAATCCGATTACTGAAATTTCAGATGGTGTAGTAAGTGCGCTCGCTGGTGGAGCTGCAGCATTCGGAATAAAAATTGGAACAAATTTATTAGCTTCTATTTTAGGATCTAAAAAAATAAAAGAAGAGAGCTCTAAAATTTCGACGGTTACTCAATTAATTCCTAATTTGGCCGGAATTAATTATTCTCAAAGCACAACTCTTTATGTTTCCCCAAAAGGCTCGGGCGTAGTGAAAGAGCAAGAAGCCGGAGTGACAATTGGTGGTGCAGTTTCAATTTCTGCAAGCGACTCCGATCTGGTACTTATTAAAGATTATTCATTAAAATACGGTGTTATTGATCCGGCCTCGGTTGAAGGCAACGAAAGGGTTAACTTATTAAGTATTTCGAACCCTCAACTCTACCTTGTGAAAGGAACTTCAAGTGTTTTGGTTAGTACAGTCACAACCGAAGAAAAAAGCAGCAAAGAGTTAAGTGTTCTCTCTTTTGGAAAAACTAAAGATAAATTACAAAATCAAATTTTAATTGTCACAAGAGCTGAAGCCATTAGTTTTAAAGCATTCGTCGCAGACTTGAAAAAAGTTAGAACTCTAGAGTTACACCGTCAATTCACAGCAGAAGAAAAAGCTAAGTTTCCAAGCAATGAATTAACGATAGAAGAAGTCTTGGCTCATATTAAGCCTTATTCATTTTTCACTGTCTCCGGAGACAGAGTTTTAGGTTTTACGCTTGATAAAAACGATGCCCGAAATTCCAATATTAATAAAAACATTGAAATTAGTGTAAAGAATGGAAGCGCATTCACAAAAGGAAGTATCGATCAAAAAATAATTCTTTCAGTTGAAAACTTAATGTTAAGTGGATTAAAATTTGACAACCTTTTGCCTAAAGACATTGATCAAGCAAAAGTTAAAATTAAACTGGGCTTAAAATTATTTAACCAAAGTACGAGCGTAAGTAAAATTCTTTACTACAACCCAGAAACTAATAAATTTATCGAGTAATAAAAATGAAAATATTATTTCTGATTATTATTTTAAGCACGAAACTACACGCAGAAAACGTACCATTGCCAGCGTCTGTTTCGGGTGTAGATGAAATCGTTTCAGAATTTAGAAATCAATTTGCCACTAAAATTATTGACCTTGGAAAAAACTATATTTCTACGATTACCAACGAATCACTTATTTTCACCAACAGTGAAGCTCTAAAGTGTAATGGAGGTGATAATATTGCGGGTGAACAACTTGCAAGTATACAATATACTTATAAAAAACAAAAGACTGCAGCGCTCTTGGAGAAAGTCACTTACACCGGCTGCAGTTCAGAAATATCTCTCATTGAAGAGGTTACCACCACAGGTACTAACCTAGAACCTCTCAAGTTTTCCGATATCATCAAAGGGAAAAGAAGCATTGATTTAAAAGACAACGAATTATCACGATACTACAAGATCTCAAATGGTGACGGAGATGAAATTTTCAGTGTTATTATAGAAAAAAAAGATAATTTAAAACTCCTAAGCTTTTCAATTCTAGGACAAAAATTCCTGACAATGAATTTTGAATATAAAAACAATACAACAAGAGTTGTGTTTACCTATTTTGGATATAACGCCTCTTATTCAAGACAACACGCTGGCTGGAGTATGAAAAACAATTTTACAGAATTTACCAATACAGTGATTGCAAAAAAAGCAGAATTTGTCACATACCTGGATAGAGATGGAAATCGCATATCTTTATCTAATTTCATAAACTCATTTAATCAAACGGTTATGGACAGTGCAATTAAAACGATTGGAAGTATTATTGAATATCATACATATTATTTTCCACCGACAGAGGCCACCAAAACAGGAAGTCAAAGCCAGCGCTTTATTGATGAAATCCGAGTAGCTCAAAATAGAATAACTGCAAATACAGAAATAAGTCTGGTTAAAAAGTTATTGCAGGATCTCCTCAACGCTGCCGAGCTTGGGCAAATTATTGATAACCGTCCAAAGAATAATTAAAATGAATAGCATTATTAAAAATCATTTTTTTATTTTATTTTGCTTTTTTATCCTTACCATTAATGCATACGCTGTTGACGAATCAGTATTTGCTGAAAGATACCCAAACTTTCAAGACTACCAATCCTTATCTCTGCAGGGACTTAATAATTATTTCTATTCGCTTTTTTCTAAAAGTATTACACTGCATGGACAAAAAGATTTCTATCAATTGGTTGTCCTTGATGATTTGGGACAAACAATTACGAAGATTGATGCTCGGATCGAACGGAGTAGAACGGAAGCCACCTTAACCGAAAGTATGCATTTTATATTGCCGAACGATGAGCATTTTGATTATACACTTACAAGAGCTGGAATAAATTTAGTTGAAACTGCAGACATGGATCTACTTACCTTTAATTTTAATACTAAAGAAGAATCTTATGATTTAGCATTTAAGCAACTTGAAGCTCGATTTCAAAAGCAAAAAAATAATAAAGGCGTTGAGAAATCTTTTATCTTGCTCGGGATAATGGAAATAAATATTCTGATTGAAACAAACTTACAAGAATTCGAGGGCAATCGAAATTATATCTATTTCTTTAAAGGAATGCCCAATCCCCAGACTATACTTACAGTCAGAGTGCTAAGCGAAAACCACAATCTAAATTTTATACATTCCTCAAAGGGAGTTAAAATCTCACCCAAATATTTTTTCCAAGGACTCGACGAAGGTTCTCAAATCTTTACAGGATTTTCTCAAATTTCTCTAAAAACCCTGGAGACTATCGGATTTCCAAAAATTAAAGGCATCAATTAACATATTCTTTTTCTATTGATTTAATTTTTCAGACAACTTCATCGCCAAACTTGGTGAAGCATACTTTAAAAAAGTAATAGGATTAATGATTTTATCAAAATGCTTTGATGATTTTGAGAAGAAGTATGAAGAGACATCGCTGTCTTTTAAAAAGATTGTATGCCCCTTACTTGAAAACTTTCTTGAAACATATTCTGAATCTAGAAAACAAACTTCGCGAATCATAAAATTTTTAGCAACATAGATGATGACACAATAATCTGAAAGATCGACTAAGGTTTTTTTAATCTTCACGCCTTTTGGTGAAGAGACATCACTCCACTCGACTTGAATTTCTACACGCTTACCATCACCCATAACGAAATCAAATCCACGTTGCGAAGTAGACTTTACTTGCTTGAGGCCAAAGATACATTTCGCGTACCATTCCCCCAATTGAGTTGGAAGGTTTTTATTATTCAGTAGAATTTGTTCGTGTGCGAGGATTTCATACGAACGGTTCACTAGGCCAATTTGATCAAGGATCAGTTTATTATTAGGAACATAAACAATTGAAATTTTTCTAGCATCTCTTCGAAGCAATTTTTTGGAAAATTGCTTCTCATACCAGATTTGAAAATTTTCATTATTTGAAAGTTCGAGCGAATCGTAAACAAAACCAATCCTCAAAAGAGAATTGATGTCTTTATATTCCGGAACACGCTTTTGGATATATTTTAGAGGAGCGAATTCCATGCGGCTTTCGCTCATGACAAAGAATTCATCTTTGTCATAGTCACTGCTTCCATGCGTAGTAGACGTGAAGAGTTTAATCTCTTCATTCAGTTTATTAATTTCCAAATGTTTATCTCAATTTTAAAAAGTTACAAATTAAGACTATTGTAACACCAATGGAGCTAAACATTCAATTGAGATAGATCTTCAGCGAAGCCCAGCATTGAATAAGATAAACCTACGTTTTTAACCAGTTGTTGTTGAACAAAGAATCTAAAGTCGAGTGTTTTGCTCTGGTAATAAGCTTTTTCTTCCTCGCTAGTTGCCGAGGCCTTAGACTTAATAGCTTCGCATGCTCCCTCGAGTAAGAGCCAAGAGGCCACTAGATTTCCACTAAAGCTTAAAAAAGAAGTTGCGTGAAAAAGAATCGCTTCGGTTTTCTGGGCCTTGGCCTCTTTTCCAAAACGCTCTACTATCGCCTGCGCCTTCTCTAAGTTTTTAGCGATAAGTGCCAATTCCTCTTTAAATATTTGAGCTTCTGGTCTGGCCATAGTCTTTTGCATCTTTGCTCCAACAGTCATAAAAGTTTTAGCATTATCTCTTAAAACTTTTCTCATGGTGAAATCCACTGCTTGAATTCCGTTGGTTCCTTCATAGATAGTAGAAATTTTCAAGTCGCGCGCGAATTGCTCAATTCCATATTCAGAGCAAAAACCATATCCACCGTGAGTTTGAATAGCATCGATAGCAACGTTAAAACCTTCATCAGAACAATAGGCCTTACAAATTGGAGTCATAAATGCGATTTCATCTTGAAGAGTTGGATCTGCATGAACTCTGTCAAAAAGATCAGCGGTATAAAGCACAAGTGCTCTCATCGCTCTGCCCATTGAGCGCATTTTTAAAAGCGTTCTTTTCACATCAGGGTGTTTAGCTATTTCTTTTCCAAATTGAGAACGTTCCTGCGCGTACTGTTCAGTAAGCATGTATGAAAGATTGGCCTGAGCTTCACCTTGAACACCACAAAGCAATCGCGCTTCGTTCATCATGATGAACATATTTGTCATACCTTCAAATTCTTTTCCAATTAATACACCTTCGCAGTTTCCATTGGCACCAAAGGTAAGCTCACAAGTAGATTGACCGTGAATTCCCATCTTTTCTTCAATTTTTGTACAACGAACATCATTAGCGGAACCATCTTTGCGAAACTTCGGAACGATAAAGAGCGAAAGCCCCTTTGTTCCCACAGGTGCTCCCGGAGTTCTTGCTAAAACCAAGTGTATAATATTTTGATAGAGATCATTGTCTCCAGATGAAATAAAAATTTTAATTCCACGTACTTTAAAAGTTCCATCACCAACGGGAGTAGCAACTGTAATTGCCGCACCAACATCACTTCCGGCACCAGGCTCGGTCAGACACATCGTTCCGCCCCACTCGCCAGTCATCATTTTGGGAACGATTGAATCTTTTTGTTCCTGAGATCCGACTTTTAAAATAACATCCATCGCTCCGCGAGTTAATCCTGGGTACATAGCAAATGAAACATTGGCACCATTCATAATTGACTGGCAGGCAAGTGAAACGGCATGAGGACAAGGCATTCCACCAATCTCTTCAGGGTAGCCCATTCCATACCAACCATTTTCATAATATTTTTTCATTGGCGCTTGAAATGAAGGTGGAATAGTTACCTTGCCATCTTTTAAATGAACACCCTCTTGGTCCCCGATGGTTCTACTCGGATAAATTTCTTTTTCAATAAATTTATTGCACTCATTAATAACATCTTTCATGTCATTCTCTGAGTAGCCGGTATGATTTTGAATTTTTAAAACATTGAACAAGTTAAAATAAATATCGCGAAGATCTGTTTTGAATTGGGCCATGAGATACCATCCTTGATTTGAAAACGAGAATATTAAATAGAATTCTTTTCTATTATAAATCAAAGTCGCTAAAAAAAAAGAGGTCCGAATGATCTTATTTAATTAAGGTTATCTGGAGATTAATTCTTGATAAAAATGTTTTGAGAAAATAAAAAGCCAATTCATCGGGGGGGGGACGATAAATTGGCTTCTTTTGACTAACTTATTTAATTGAAATTAACTGGACTGCTTTTCCATCAACATTGTTTAAGTTATAGACTGGATTAGCTTGAATCGGTAGATCTGTTCTAATTGTATAAGTGTAGTTATCAGTTGTTCTTAAAGTAAACAGTGTTGAACTCCATTGTCTAAAAACAACAGTCTTAGAAAGAATTGCATTCAACTCTGCTTTCTTGGTATCTAAAATAATTTTGCCATAAATTTGCATTGTTTCGCTACTTATGCTTGACGAGCAAGATTGATAGTCAATTCCAAACCAGCCATCTTTGGTTACACAAGTATTTATCAAGGAACCATAATGAAACTCAGTATAATAGTTACTATTTTGAGCATTAAAATTGTTATTAGTAATTGCACTCGCCAGTGCTTGAAAACCAGAATCCGAATTAATCGTTGAGATAGGTGAAGTTGCAACTGTTAGTGCTCCTGCATTACCGACTGTATTATTTTTTCCACATGAAACTAGTGAAGTTAAAACCATTAAAGCTACGATAAATTTTTTCATAACGTCCTCCTATAAGGCGTGTTCGATTAAGCTGTTTCTTAACGTTTAAGCTGTTTGGTATTGTATAAAGCAACGAGTGTGCCAAAAGGGAGTCAGAGGGTCTTAGTCTGAATATAATGAGTTAAACCAAGGGCTGCAATAAGCCGTCTGAAGAACAGACAGACACCTGTCAAAACATTAGTCGATTTACACTGTTTTTTAGTTAAGGCGTGTAAAGAATAATCGATTTTTTCACTCCTGACAGGTTAACTTCTTAAATACCACAATCTTCAATCCTTCTTCTGGATTTGTTTCCATCGAATTAAAAGCAGAATAGATTATCTCTTCAAATTTAAATTCCGGAGCGTGTTCTTTAAAAAGATCAATTAAAAACTGGCTCGTCAAATGGGGAGAATTAAGACAGGCCATTATAACGGCTTCATTATTGGTCATCTCATTTAAGCGCTTAACTATCTTGTAGTAATCGCGCTCTACCTTGAAACTGTCACCTTGATTTGTCGGTGGATCAATCACGACGATATCGTATGGGCCAAATTTAAAAATTTTATTCCAAGACTTCATAATATCATAAGGCAAGAAGCGGACTTTGTTCATGTCGAGTTTATTTAAAAGATGATTGCTCTCCCCTACTGATAAAGCAGCTTTACTCATATCAATATTCACCACCCCACTTGCCTCTCCTTTTAGAGCTGCTACTGACAAAGAGCAAGTATATGAAAAAAGATTAAGTACTTTTTTATTTTGAGATATACGTTCGAGCATTTCTCGACCTGGAGACATGTCTAAAAAGAATCCAATGTTTTGGGTGTCACCAAATTTTAAATTGAATTTAGAGCCACGCTCAAGGGCCTCTGCAATTGTCGGAATAGATCCTTCAACCGCGATTAGCTCCGGGCGAGAAAGATATCTTTTTTGAAGAAGAATATTTTCAATCACTAGGTCAGGAATTTCTTTTAAAGACTGAACTAATTCCTTGATAAATTCGGCTTCAGACTCCTTCTCTTTATAAATAGTAATAAGAAGATGAGGTGAAAAATAATCAATCACCACGTGCTCAAACCCCGCCCACAATCTTCCACGACCATGAAAAATTCGTGAACTCTCTTTTGTCTTTAATAGATTTTGGATGACTATTTGCTGAAGATCTTTCATTTGCTGTTTTGCTTTAAATTAATCCAGGTCACTTCGTGTTTATTGCAAGAGAGATGGATAATTTTTGAGCCGGGAATCGCTTTTAATTTGAACATAGTTTCAAAATCAGTGGGTGCTTGAAATTTAATGGTACAAGCGAAGTTATCCACTAAACCTGAATCGCGAAAACGCGTAACTAATTCTAAAAGTTTATCAGGGTAACAAATAATATCTGAAAAAAACCAATCAAGTTTTCCAATATGCTGAGGCCGAAGGCCAAAGGCACTCTCTTGTCTAAAATCAATGCGCGGTAGAGCGGCAACCCTTGGATCGAGAGGGGCCTTATCAACACTTACGACATCGCATCCAATATTATGCAGAACCCAAGTCCATCCACCAGGACAGCTACCGACATCAATCACTCGCATCCCAGGCGTTGGCATAATCTTATAGAGCGTAAAGAGTTCCCATAATTTTAAATAAGCGCGCGAAGGAGGATTGATTTTATCTTCGTTGAAATTAATTTCACCAAAAGGCAGTGGACAATTAGTTCTATTGGAAACGAGCATCATGCTCTCTGATAACAGAGAGAAAACTCCTATCGGAGTCGTTGGAATTGGGTCGAGAAAATTATAGCGTTTGATTTTAACCGAAGGTAATTTCTCTAGGATTAATTCAGCACGACGATGGTTATTTAGGGAGTAATGACTCCATCGATTGGCGCGTCCCCTTAAGAGTTCAGCGGCATTACCAATCGAGCTATAGCTGACTTTTTCAACATCATGCCAAGTGTCTTGCGCGAATACGACATCTTGGGCCTCTCCTTCGCACAGGATCAAGCGGCCATGAGTTTCAAGCATAGTAATGCCCAGCAAAGTTAACTCGACTTTTAAATCTGCTTCGAAATCGACTGGAGCTAAATAGCCCGTACATTTGCTTTGACCCATACTTATCAAAATTGATACCATAGGTGTCATTATGAGTAAAAAGTTTAATCGCGAAAGTGAAACAAAAATCTATGGTGAAAACGCCTGCTTGGCCCTTTTTAAGAAGCGGCCGGAAGATATTATTCAACTTTTTTTGACTAAAGAGAAATTGAAAACTTTTTCCCATATCACCAAGTACTGTGCTCAAAATAAAAAAGCATATCATATCGTGACTCGCGAAGAGTTAGAACAAATGACTAAGGCCACTCATCACGAAGATGTGTGCATGCTGATTAGAAAAGAATCCAATCGCACTTTAGAGCAATACCTGCAAACCAAACCCACGAGTTCATTGTTAATAGCTCTTGAAAATGTTTCCAACCCTCATAATGTCGGGGCCATTCTACGAAGTGCTGCTCACTTTGGAGTAAATGGACTCATTCTGCCTGAAGCGAAGGCTGCGACTACTGCGGCAGCAGTTAGAACTTCTGAAGGCGGATCTGAATACGTTGATATTTATGAAGCGAGCGATTTTAAAAAAACCATCGCTCTTCTAAAGAAAAATGGATACCAAATTTTAACGACCTCTTCCCACGCTAAAAAAAGTTTATATGAATTAAAATGGGAGAAAAAAGTCGTGATCCTTTTCGGCGAAGAAGCCGAAGGACTCTCAAAAGACACTCTCACTTTAGGCGATACAATAAAAATCCCAGGAACAGATAATATTGAAAGCTTGAATGTTTCAGTCGCGGCGGCTGTTATTCTTTCAGATTATTATCAAAAGGTTCAAAAGAAATAGGAAGACAAATGAAATCACTCTACGCCATAAATAAAAGAGTTCTACTTGTTATTCTCGATGGCTTTGGAATTAATCCCAAAGATAATAAGAATGCTATTCTTCACGCCAAAAAACCAAATATCGATTTTCTGTTTGAACACTACCCGATGACTACCATTGAAGCTGGTGGTTTACTGGTTGGTCTTCCTAAAGGAGTCGCTGGAAATTCTGAAGTCGGACATATGAATTTAGGTGCTGGAAAATCTGTGCGCCAGGATTTAGTTCGGATCAATGAAGCCATTGAAAATAACTCTTTGAAGGATATGCCTGAACTAAACAAACTTATTGCTTACGCGAAATCTCATTCAAATCGCATTCACCTGATGGGACTTCTCTCTGATGGTGGAGTTCACTCACATATAAATCATTTAAAAGAATTAATTAAAATTTTATCTCGTGAAGGTATCGAGTTATGCCTGCACGCTTTCATGGACGGAAGAGATACTCCTCGAGATGTCGGGGTGAAATTCGTGGAAGAGATGGTCCAGATAAAAGAAATAAAATTTGCGTCGATACAAGGCCGATCAATCGGAATGGATCGCGATCGCCGTTGGAATAAAATTAAAGAATGTTATGAAACTATTATTGGAAGAGGGAAAACGACAACTCTTTCAGCGCCAGAATATATTCAAAGCGAATACAAAGAAGATCGTTATGATGAATTCATAACACCTGCTTTGCTTGATAAAAACCTCGCCATAAAATCAGACGATGCGGTTTTCTTCTTTAACTACCGTCCTGATAGAGCAATCGAAATAACTTTGGCGCTCACTGATCCAAAATTTGATGAATTTGAAACTCCTATCCGTCCTGGATATTTTCTTTGCATGACTCCTTACGTGCAAGAAAATGTCGATCTTCCTATTTTATTTGATAAGGAAAAACTTCGCGGAACCCTGTCTGAATACATATCTAAGAGTGGATTAAAACAATTTAAAATTGCTGAAACAGAAAAATACGCACACGTGACTTACTTCTTTAATGGAGGAGAAAAAACTCCTTTTCCTGGAGAAGAGCAGGTTTTAATTCCTTCCAATCGTGAAATTGCGACCTATGATGAAAAACCAGAGATGAGTGCTCCTCAGGTGTTGGCCAGACTGGAAAAAGCACTTGCAGATCATACAATTAATTTTTATGCTGTAAACTTCGCGAATTCAGATATGGTTGGTCACACTGGAAATTTTGAAGCCGCGGTAAAGGCGATTGAAGTTCTCGATGAATGTGTCGGACAATTAATGAAAAAATGCGAAGCTGAGAAAGTTACAATGCTAGTGACGGCCGATCATGGAAATTCAGATCAAATGGTTTACGACAATGGAGATATCCACACATCTCACACTGAAGCCCCTGTACCATTTGCAGTTTTCGATCCTGACTTAAAAGATGAAAAATTAGAATTGAACGAAGGCCCTTTTGCTTTAAAAGACGTGGCCCCTACTGTTCTTAATATTATGGGACTTCCGAAAGCCGATAATTTCGAAGGTATGAGCATTTTTAAATAGGAAAATATATGAGTAAGTTAAAACGTATTGCTGTTTTATGTAGTGGTGGAGATAGCCCTGGAATGAACAGTGCCATTCGGGCCGTTGTTCGTACCGGTATTGGCGCTGGCCTTGAAGTTTTCGGCGTCCAAAAAGGCTATGCTGGTCTTTTAGAAGGAAATATACGTCAACTTGATGTCTCATCTGTCGGTAATATTCTTCAACACGGAGGAACGATGCTCCAGACTTCCCGTTGTGCTGAGTTCATTACACCGGAAGGAAGAAGAGAAGCGGCTAATTTACTTAAAAGAAAAAAAATTGATGCTCTGATCGTCATTGGTGGAGATGGATCTTTTAACGGGGCCATGAAACTGCATGACGAACACCAAATTCCGGTTGTAGGCATTCCCGGAACAATTGATAACGATATCGATGGAACAGATTACACTATTGGATTTGATACTGCTGTTCAAAATGCAGTAGATGCCGTCGATAAACTCCGCGACACCGCCAACTCGCACGGAAGAACTTTTATCGTCGAAGTCATGGGGCGTCGCTCACCTGCAATCGCCCTTAAAGTTGGAATTTGTACGGGAGCAGAAAACGTTGTGCTTCCGACTGCTACTATTGACTACGATAAAATTGCGGCCGATATTGACCGCGGTATTAAGCGTGGAAAAACTTCTTCAATTATTATTGCCTCTGAAGGTGAAGTTGAAGGAGTTGGGTATACGATTAGAAATAATTTGAAAGATAAATTTAAACTTGAAGCTCACGTCTGCATTTTGGGACATATTCAACGCGGTGGAAATCCAACACCAACTGATCGATTGATTGCTTCTCAAATGGGCAATTTTGCAGTTCAGGCCTTACTGGCCGGAGAATTGTCATCTGCTACTGTTTTTCTTCAAGGAAAAGTAACCCTTTCACCATTAAAAAATTGTTTAAGAAAGAAAAATGAATTTGACTTGGGCGACGTTCAACTTTTAACGACTCTCTCAATTTAAAAAATTATTCGCAAATGCTTAAGCAGTCTAGTGTCTGAAATGAACTCTTACAAAAAGTAAGGCAAGTATCGAACCCTTCACTCAGGCACTGACTATTAGAGCGTTTAAAATTAGGCCAGACCTGATTCAGGCATTCTTCAACAGAGTTGTTGATATTTGATTTACAGTAATCGAATTTTGCTTTTAAGTTTTTTACTGGAAGCTTGCAAGTTGCGTTGTCTCCGCCACAACTAACTGTCGTGGTAGAGTTTGCTTGCAAAGTGATTGTATCACCTACATTTAAATTAATGGCCGTTGCATGAAGAAGTGTTGATGAGAAAAAAGTCAGCGCCAGTAAATATTTCATATGAACTCCTTTTAGTAAAATTCGTTTAATTTAGATTAGCAGGAGTAATACCTCTGTCTCAACTTATTCGTAGTTTGCCTGGCATCAAGTTATGAATTGTTATGTAGCAATGACTCCATCAACCCTTCAATCGGCAAATGGTAATAATCTTCATAAACTTTCATATTGTTGGGCGCAATCACTTTCAACGACTGTGGTTCATTCAATTTAAATAAATCCCAAAGATCAATTTGCTGATTCTCCGTAAGTTCCAGTGAAGTAACCTCACCTTCCACCGAAATTTTTCCTGATGCAAAGCAATCTTCTAGGGCCTGCAAAGGTAAATGACCAGTTAGACTCCAAAGCATCAGAAGCAGTGGTAACTCCAAATAACGATACTCTTCATCTTTAAATTTTTTTCCCTCCAACTCTCCTTCAACACAAAGGACAAATCTCTTTAGTGGAAATTTCAGTTTATTTTTACGAGAAAGATAAACAAATTTCTCTTTCATTGTTCTGGAATATTTTCCGACTCCAACAATCTCAATTCCGGGAATTCCGTTGGAGGCATAGCCAAAAATATCTACCGGACAATACTGTCCAGCGTAAGGATAAAGACTTTTCGTTCGCATGTTCATGGGGACCTCCAATGCCCTTAATGCAGTATTTGTGAAAGATGATAAACATTAGCTCCTCAAATATAAAAAAGACTTGCTCCCACGAAAGCAATTTCTGACAATAGGGCAATCATTTATATACTGATAACGGAGATTTTTTATATGGGTCAGGAATTACATCAATACAGAACTGAACACGACCTCCTGGGAGAGAAGGCTATTCCTTATGGTGCTTACTATGGAATCCATACTCTTCGTGCGATGGAAAACTTCAAAATCTCACACTCAAAAATTAGCCATAATACTTTGATGGTGAAGGCCTTAGCTCTAACCAAAAAAGCATGTGCCATGGCCAATGGTGAAATCGGAACTATTGATAAAGAAGTGGCTGCAGTAATTGTCCGCGCCTGTGATGAAATAATTATAAAAAATCGCTGCCTTGATCAATTTCCGATTGATACTTTCCAAGGCGGAGCGGGCACTTCGGTCAATATGAACGCCAACGAAGTTATCGCTAATTTAGCACTAGAACTTCTTGGTGAGGAAAAAGGAAATTATAATATTGTTCACCCTAACGATCATGTGAATAAATGCCAGTCGACAAACGATGCTTATCCAACCGCATTTAGAGTGGCCCTCTTTAGCCATTTATTGGAACTTTTATCAGCACTGGAATTATTAAAAGAATCATTTGAAAAAAAATCAATTGAGTTTAAAAGTATTTTAAAAATGGGACGCACTCAACTTCAAGATGCAGTACCAATGTCTCTTGGACAAGAATTTAATGCTTACGCCACTCTGGTAAAAGAAGACATTAAGCTTCTCTCTTCTATAAAAAATTTAGTTCTTGAAGTAAATTTAGGGGCTACAGCAATTGGAACCGGTATCAATACTCCGGACGATTACGCTCCTTTAGCTGTGCAAAAGCTTCGAGAGGTCACAGGTTACGAATTTACTCTCTCTGAAGATTTGATTGAAGCGACTTCTGATTGTGGCGCTTACGTTATGATCTCTGGCGCGCTCAAGCGCACGGCCGTAAAGCTTTCTAAAATTTGTAATGATCTTCGCTTGCTTTCTTCAGGGCCAAGAGCTGGTCTCAAAGAAATTAATCTTCCTGAACTTCAGGCCGGCTCAAGTATTATGCCCGCAAAAGTTAATCCAGTTATCCCAGAAGTTGTGAATCAAGTTTGTTTCAAAATAATTGGAAATGACCTAACTATTACGATGGCGGCAGAAGCCGGACAACTTCAATTAAATGTGATGGAACCAGTGATTGCTTCTTCATTATTTGAATCAGTAAATCTTCTAAAAAATGCTTGTCACACTCTGCAGTCAAAATGCATTGATGGCATTACCGCAAATCCTGCAATCTGCCTGAAAAATGTTATGAACAGTATTGCGATCGTTACATTTCTCGATCCTATATTAGGCCACGAGGTGTGTGATCAGATTGGAAAAATTTGTGCAAAAAGTGGAAAAAATGTTTCGGAAGTGGCACTCGAAAAAGGGCTAGTCACTCAAGAGCAATTAGATAAAATATTTTCGATAGAAAATATGCTCAATCCCAAATACTTAGGAAAAAAGCACTTCTAAAAGGTTCCTCCTAAAAGGTTCCAGGAGACTTCTTGAAAAGAAGTCTCCTGGAACCTTTTAGGAACCTTTTAGAGAACGCCCATGTCTTTAAATACAATGTTGGTCATATTGATCATACTTTTTGCAGCGACAGTGGCCTTAAGTTCACTCTTAGGAGTTGCCAAGCTCAGGTCTTCATCTTTATTAACGTTCACTTCACCTGTTGCCGATTTTGCAGAAACAACTCCTTCGCAAACACAAAGATAAGATTGTTTTTTTGTTTCTTCGATCATGAAGCGAGTTCCCCGAACAGCAAATGAAACTCTTTTAGTTTTAACATCAAAAGTTTCATTTTGAGTCAGAGGCTTGATGGCAGAATAAAGCTTGCCTCTTAAAAGATTAAAAAGGGTATTTTTTGGATTTAAGGTTTCAACTTTTACTGTTGCACCAGTGAAGCGCACGAGATGGCCGTTTTGAAATTTTACTTCGACGTAGTCACCAGATTTTGGAATTGTTAATTCCATTCTTTCTGCGATCTCTGCGCCAACTTTAATTTGTTCTTTATTAATAAAAGCCTTTCCATGAATTTTTGAAACATTGGCAACGGCCATAAATTCAGCATGAGCAGCTGAGATTAGAGCTAGCGTTAAAAAAATCGAAGCAAGTAGTGTTTTAAATTTCATTGAGACTCTCCCCTATATGTTTTGAAAAATAGCAGTTTAAATTTTTTTCGAGCATTGAAAAGTGAGCAATCTCTAAACGATTGGCGTATATTTTTCCAAGTTCTTCACATCCTTTTTTTGGATTGAAGCAGTATTTTAAATCCCGCTGATCGCAAGACACGCTCAGCATAATACTTTCACTCATCTCACAGACGACTTTCTTTTTAGCCAGATCGACATATCCTCTGGTTAATATTTTTTCCAAAGGAAATTGTTTGAGACAAAAATCAATCAGGTGATATGACTTATTCAAGCATTCAATTTCTATTAATGATTTCAAAGAAATCAATACAGCATTTTTGGCACCCATAAGATCACAGACCTCGGCGTAGGAAAATTCTTTATATTGAGGCATGCTGATTTCGTGCTTTAGAACCTCAGCTTGAAGATTAGAAAACAATAATAGAAGTGATACTGGTAGTGACATATAAAAAAAATTGTAACAATAATTTTTCCCACCGTCATAGAATTTCTGGTGATAAAAAAGGCTGCAATAAAGCAGCCTTTTTTAAAAATTGTGAAAAATGATAACGTTAAACTATGATGGCCAAAGACCTCTAAGTTTCATCGCTTTTTCTAAGCGACGAATCGCTGCCACAAGGGCTGCACTCTTCATGTTTGTATTGAATTCTTTTGAAGTAGCGTAAACATTTTCAAAAGCGTTCTTCATAATCGAATGAAGTTTGCTATTAACTTCATCTAGATCCCAGAAGAAACTTTGCAGTCCTTGTACCCATTCAAAATAAGAGACAATAACCCCACCAGAGTTACAGAGAATGTCTGGAATAAGGAAAGATCCATTTGCAGTAACAATATCAATGGCCTCTTTTGTAAGAGGACCGTTCGCACCTTCAGCAATGATTCTCGCTTTTACCGTGTGTGCATTTTTTTCTGTAATAACACCGTCAATCGCAGCTGGAATTAAAACATCTACTTTAAGAGCAAAAAGTTCATCATTAGTTATATGTTGTGTTCCTGGCATTCCTTTAAGAACTTTATTTTCTTTTACCCATCTCTCACATTTTTCAATATCGAGACCTTTTGGATCGTAAACTCCTCCAGAAATATCTGAGACTGCTACAATTTTTGCTCCTTGAGCACTTAAATCATAAGCAGCAGGAATCCCAACTTTACCAAAACCGTGAATCGCTACAGTTGTATTTTGGTCAATAGTCATACCGATTTTTTCAGCAGCGAAGTTTACACAGAATGCAACTCCTTTACCTGTTGATTCAGCTCTACCTAGTGATCCACCAAGATCAATTGGTTTACCTGTAACGACAGCGCCGTCAGTGTAACCTTTGATTTGTGAATAAGTATCCATGAACCAAGCCATAGTTTGAGAATCCGTTCCAATATCTGGAGCTGGAATATCAATATGAGGCCCAATGATCATGTTAATTTCTGTCGCGTATCTTCTCGTTAGGGCCTGAAGCTCTTGGCGAGAAAGATGAGTTGGATCAACGCAAATACCACCCTTTGCTCCACCGTAAGGAAGACCAACAAGAGCGCATTTAAAAGTCATCAACATTGCTAATCCTGCAGTCTCTGAAAGATCGACACCTGGATGGTAGCGAATTCCTCCTTTACCTGGCCCAAGAGTTAAATTGTGTTGAACTCTGTATCCGATAAAAGTTTTTACCGTTCCGTCATCAAGACGGATAGGAACTGAAACTTGTAGTGCGCGTTTTGGATATTTTAATCTCTCAGCAACGTTTGGGTCGAGACCCATAATTTTACTAGCGTCTTCCAATTGCTTAATAGCATCTTGGAATAAAAGACTGTCAAACAGACTCATTAAAGACCTCCGATTCATAGAATAAGTGGTCTAAAGATACTCTTAGATTTCCTCAAAATCTAGAAATTTAACTAAAGATTAAAAGGAAAACTGGCGGTCATCTCAAGTTTTTTGTCTGCGTCAACTCCATTGGGCATTGATGTAGAAGACATGCGAGCTTTGATGTTTTTTGTAATTTCTTGGTCTACGAAGGCAACCCATTGTGACTCGTTTAAGTTATATTCAAACCCTGTAGAGGTACCAAGTTGATTAAAATCTTTTTTGGTTAGGATTTTGGCTTTTCCGTTTACTCCAACTATTGCGTTACATTCTAGCCATGGATTTCTCACATCCATGATGGCTTTTCCTTGGAGAACGCGGGCCTTGAATTTTAAGCTGATATATTTTGAAACAGGAACAGAAGCATTTGGACGAAGAGATTTTTCAACTTTTCCCACTGTATGCAAAGCTGATCCTTCTTCGGCGTCTCTTACTTCACCAGCTATACGCTTATCTGCATATCTCAAAAGATTTTTCATAATAAATTTTGTTTTAACTTTAGTTGTAGGAGCATTATAAAGATGAGTAGATCCTAAATCCCATTTTTGTGAGAAGTCTTCAACATCTTGCCAAGAGTTTAATGAATCTCTCATTCCTTTCATTACGCCAGCATCATCTTCAGCAAATAAAGACTGGACCATAACTTTTTGTTCTAACGGAACAGTTAAAACCTCTTCGTCGAAAGCACTTGCTGGCGTTCGTGAACTGGCAATTTTATGCTCTAAAGAAAACGCTGATAGACTTAAAAGTGACAAAATGATGAACAGTGACAGGTGTCTAAAATTTGGACATCCACATGTTGCTAGTTTTTCTTTTAAATTTACAGTTTTCATTGGCTTATACCTTGTAACATTCAAAGTTAATCTTGTTACTTAGTTATTATTGCAAAGGATAAGCCAGAAACAAATTATTGCTAACACTGGGAAAAAAGGGCCGTCGTTAAATGACGGCCCTTAATGAATAGAAATCACTGATCCATCATCTCTTTAGTCTCTGCAACCAAATTGCGAAGGAGTTCTTGAGTTTTTTTGTCAAGGTTTAAGTCCTTTGACTTAGAAGTCATGGCCTTTAAGAAGGCATTGGCACTTATACCTTTAGGAAGAATCGACTTAATAGGAGCTTTTTTAGAAACCTTTATCAGACCGCCGTTGCTAATAATTTGTGCAAGTTCTGATCGCTTAGTGATTCCCCCAGTGAGGATCCTTTTTTCAATATCATTCTTGAAATCACTTTTGGCCATAGCATCCCACTCGAGCAAAACATATTTTTCAATATCATGTTTTTTAGCTGCTTCTTTTAGCGTGCGTGGCATTTTAGCAATTAATAATGAGCGGTGAACTTCTGACTTAGAAATTCCAAGTGCAGCTTGAATTTTTCTTTCACTCGCTTCTGTTGCGATTTGATAGTTTAGTATGCCGTCAGCTTTATCAACATAATGAAGTTCTTCACGAGAAGAGTTCTCAGAGAACTGAATGGCCATTAACTCTTCTTCAGACTTATTTTCCAAAACAAAGCACGGTGCTTTCTCTGTTTTATTGAAACTTAAAGCACGGAAACGTCTCTCACCACAAATAAGTCTATAACGACCATTTTTATCCTGGTGTAACACTAGGGGCTGAATCAATCCGTTGATTTCAATGTTTTTAGCGAGGTCTTTAATAGAGTCATCGTTAAATTTTGTTCTTACCTGCTCTTTTACTACGATTTCTTTAAGGTTAATTTCAGCCAGCTTCGCTCCTTGAAGGAGTCGCTCATCTGAAATTTTAAAAATATCTTTTCCAACTTTATCGGAAAGATCTATAGTGGTTCTTTGTTTTTTTGATACACGGGCAGCAAATGTCTTCGACATATTTAAATCTCCACATCCTTGGGAAAATATTGAGGCTGTAATTATAAGTTAAGCGATTTCCATAAAATATCGTAATCAATACGACCTGCGGACTTAGCTCCCATAATACAAACCGGTCTTCTCGTTGAAATAGATTCTTGCATTTGAACAAGATTTCTAATCATCGGAGTTGTTTGGAATGACTGAGATAACTCCTCCATTCTTACTCTCTCGATTTTTCTGCGAGGATTAACCATTGATGGAATAATTGAAAACTCTAATCCTGGATTTTCAGTTTCTTTGATAATTTCAAAGGTATCCATTAATTCTTCCAGACCATCAATTGAATAATCTTGTGCCTGAGTTGGAATGAGAACTCGGTTAGAAGCAACTAAAGACATTATTAACTCGTCCCCTAGCATAGGAGGCGTGTCGATAACAACATAGTCAAAATCTAATTTTGCGTCTTGAAGTCTTTTTTTAAGCAAACGCTCTTTTCTTCCAGCTTCTTTTCTGACTTCGACTTCTGAAAGAATAAGTAACTTTGAAAGATTTGCAAGGTGACGGCTGGCCGGGATGATTCTTATATTTTTGTATAATTTTCCCACCATTTCTGGCTTAACAATGACGTCTTCTATTCCGACATCACCAATTAACCATTCGGGCACTAATGTACGTTGAATTTGAACACCAAAGCTTGAACTGAGATTGGCTTGTGAGTCTAGGTCGATGACCAAAACCTTGTTGCCTTTGTTGGCGAGATAACAAGCGAGCTGGTAACATTGCATTGTTTTACCAACGCCACCTTTGTTATTGCCGATCGTGATAACTTCCATGAATCACTCCTGTATTTATAATAGCTAATTAAAATGGTGAGGCTTGGAATAGGAGATGTCAAAGAAAAAATGCCCCTACATAAATCAATAGGACCGTTTATTTTTTAATTTCGTTCAGATCGATAGTGCTATATCTTTATAGGATACTTATTTTTTGGGATTGAATTATGAAAATATTTTCTCTTTTGGCCTTAAGCTTTAGTGCGACTCTTATTTCATCTTGTTCTTCAGTTCCCACTTCCAACTACACAGTTATCAAGAGCACTCATCTCAAACTAAAAGGGCCGGTCCCTTCAGTTGGCAATACGATTTCCGGTCAAAAAATATCTCTCGGTGGTTTTTCAGGTTTAATGCTAAAAGAAAATCCGAATCCGAATAAAGATGAATTGATTTTAGAGACCATCACCGACCGCGGTCCAAACGGCTATTTAACGAATAATAAAGAGCGTCCATTTCTACTTCCAGAATTTCCTCCTCAAATTCTAAGCCTCAGGGTGAATTTGAAAGATAATAATTTTGAAGTGACCAATATTTTAAAACTTCAGAAAAAAAATGGAAAACCCTTAACTGGTCTTCCCAATAAAAGAAATGAAGAAAATCCGATCGATGTCATGGGCTTTATGTACTCGCTCGATCAAGATGGAATAGACTCCGAAGCGCTGGTCTCTGATGATGAAGGCGGTTATTGGGTAGGTGAAGAATACTCTCCCTCGCTTGTGCATTTTGATAAACATGGAAAAATGCTCAGACGCCTAACTCCTTTTAACGAACTTCCAAAAATGTACTCTGAAAGAAAAAGTAATCGCGGGTTTGAAGGAATAGCCAAGGATAAAAATAAAATTTTTGGATTTCTTCAAAGCCCATTACCAATGGATCAGAACTTTGCCCGCATCGTAGAAGTAGATCTTGATACTTTGAAAACCAGTGGTGAATATTACTACGGCTTTGAAAAAAATCTGGATAAAATTGGCGATGCTGTCAGTATTGGAAATAATAAATTTTTAGTGATCGAGCAAAATGGAATGAAAGGGCCCGATAGTCGCAAGTACATTTTTAAAATAACTCTAAATGGAACCGACAACCTTGTAAAAAAAGAATTGCTGGCAGACCTGGGAACCACCCCCTTCAAGTCTTTGGAAAAAATTGAAGGATTAGCTGTTATAGATTCTCGAAAAATTGCGCTCGTTAACGACAATGATTTTCAAATCAATGGCCCGACAGATACAATCACTGGCTTCACTCCAATTAATAATGATCTAAACGAAATGTTGATTTTAGAATTTTCACAAGACATTACTAAATAAGTTATTTCTTTAAGAGATCACGAATTTCAGTAAGAACTTTTACCTCAGCAGTCGGTCCTGGAGCTGCAACCTCTTCTTTTTTGTAACGATTTAATTGTTTAATCAAGATGAAAACGGAAAAAGCAATAATTATAAAACTCACGACAGTGTTCGCAAACACTCCGTACTTAATCATTACTGCTCCGGCCTTGGTTGCATCTGCTAATGAATTATAAGGTCCTGGGATAGCTTTGCCATCTCTGATGACGATAAAGAGATTTGTGAAGTCAACATTGCCCAATAAGTATCCAATTGGAGGCATTATGATGTCATCAACCAGGGACTTTACGATTGCGCCAAAAGCTGAACCGATAATAACACCGACAGCTAAATCGACCACATTGCCTTTCAAGGCAAATTCTTTAAATTCTTTTAACATATCTCCCTCCCTTCATTTATTAAGTTATCCGAGGTGAATTCACTTTCTCTTTAGATGAGAACTTCACTTAATATAAGCCACATAAACGTGGCAATAATAATAACTTAAAAAAATGGTAATCATCTGATTTACCATGCCCCTCATTAATATAATCTTAAAGGTGTGGAAGATGATCAAAATTAAGGTAAAATCAAGCATTAACCGACAAGTGCAATATGGTATTTTCTTAGGAAATTGTATGAAATATATTATATTAATTCTTTGCCTGATATCTTCCACTGCATTCTCCAATGATGGGCATTTCAGGATTATTGCCGAAGAAATTGTCTCAAATTTCCAATCGGGAGTTGATCAGTACAACAAGACAAAAGCTTTAGATCTTCCGGAAATCAAACACGATAAAAAAACAAATTACTACTTCAACATTAATGAACATCTCATCGAGTTTAGCATTGCCAATTATCTTCAAGGCCAAATTATGGTTGATAAGAAGATGAAGAAAATTAACCCTGAATCGCATCCCAAAAAAACCGTTCAATTTATTCGCTATATTATAGATTCTGCCTATGCTGACGATGAGTCTGATGCAGATCCAACTAAAATAATCCTTTCTACTCTCGGGAGCCTGGATAAAAACCTTCAGGAAGTCAGTTCGGTCTGCTCGATTAAGGACTATCTAAGTCCATTTGGAATATCGACTTGTAAAAAAGATAATACCAAAGCCAATATGGACAAGTTAAAACAAGCTATACTTAAAAGAAAATCTTCTTGTGAAAATATTTCTGACGAGCAGGCTCGTGCCCCTCGTTCTGACCTTTACACGGTAACCGCTGATAGTGAAAATGACTTCAAACTCGTGAAGGAACTCATCATTAAAATTGCAGAATCAAGAGAGAAAAAAGTAAATACTTTTTTCAAGGATTATATGGGAACAACGGAACAAAAATTCCAAAGCTGTGTAGATGTAGTAACGACTGGAACAGTTATAGATGGCAAAGGAGGAGCTCTTCGAATTGGTGCAAGAAATTTAAATGAAGCAAGACTTAGTCCAGAAAAAGAAGAAATGAAACTAGTCGCCGTCGATTTGTGCAAAAATATTGAAGAGCTGAGATCGTGCTTAATTCAGGTATCAGTTACCTATAATAGCGTCGTAAATTCAAACAGAGGTAATACCAAAACGACTGATTCACTTCCTGCTATTAATAACGCACTCGGTGGAAATACCATTAGTAAATAATTCAATTTAGTTTGACGATACCACCGATTTTGCAAAGGAAGTCATGCAAGATTGCTTTAATAATCCCCTCTCAGAACCGCTCTCCTCACGGTGTTACATAAATTACCTCTAAGCGCAGTCGACTACTCCCGAAGACCTTTCCAAACACGGAGAATTAAGCTAAGAATAAGCATAAATATTTTTAAAGGAGTTTGCATGATTAAAGAATGTACAACCATAGAACTTAAAGAAAAATTAGATTCAAACCAAAATATTCAATTTATCGACTGCCGAGAAAATCAGGAATGGAATGAGGCTCATATTTCGGGAGCCACTCTTATTCCTTTATCCGAATTTGAAGCTAACTATGAAAGCGTTTTAAAAGACAAAAATGCACAGATCGTTATTCAATGCCGTAGCGGAGCAAGAAGTATGAAAGCTTGCATGTTCCTATTATCGAAAGGCTTTACTGACATAACTAACGTTGAAGGCGGAATTATGAGCTGGATGCAAGAAGGCTTTCCAGTTATTACTGAGTAAAAATTATGTCAGATTTATTTGAAACAAAAAACCAGCAAAAAAAGCAGCAACAACAAGACGATGAAATCAATGGGAGCCACAAGCCCATCATCAGCGAAGAAGAACTTTCCGACACTGATGTTTTAATTGAACTCAAAAAAATCAAAGAAGAATTAAAAGACCAAGTCGTGGTCCTAGGTCATCACTACCAACAAGATGATGTTATACGTTTTGCTGATATCACAGGAGACTCTCTTCAATTAGCGAAAGAAGCCGCTAATTTAGACAGGCCCTATATTATTTTCTGCGGCGTTCATTTCATGGCAGAGACAACTGACATGCTTACGAAGTCCCATCAAAAAGTTATTTTGCCCGATCTTCGCGCAGGCTGCTCGATGGCCGATATGGCGAAGCGCTCTGAAATTGATAAGGCCTGGGCCTTCATGCAAAAGTCTACAGAGGCTAAAATTATTCCTGTGACCTACATCAACTGTGCCGCCACTCTAAAAGCATTTGTGGGTGATAACGACGGAAGCATTTGCACCTCATCCAACGCTGAGAAAATCATTCGCTGGGCGCTGACTCAAGGTGAAAAACTTTTATTTTTTCCCGATCAACACTTGGGACGCAATACATGTTTTAAAATGGGGATCCCAATTTCGGACATGGTTGTTTATAATCCCAATATGCTAAACGGAGGATTAACTTCAGAGCAAATTGATAACGCTAAAGTTATTCTTTGGTATGGGTTCTGCTCAGTTCATCAGGGGTTTACTCTTGATCAAGTTCACGCTACCAAAAAAAGAGATCCAGAGATCACAGTGATCGTTCATCCAGAATGTAATTTTGAGGTGACCCAAGCGGCTGATGACTACGGCTCTACATCATATATCATCGATCAAATCGCGAAAGCTCCAGCTGGTGCGAAATTTGCTATAGGTACCGAAATAAATCTAGTGAATCGCTTAGCTCGGGAGTTTCCAGATAAAAAAATTATGTCATTATCGCCTTATCAATGTCTTTGCACCACTATGTATCGCGTAAGACCACGTTGGCTACTTGCCAGCTTCCGTGCGATCAAAGACAATAAGCCGATTAATATCATCACTGTACCCGAAGATATTGCGCGCTCATCGCTAAAAGCGCTTAATAGAATGTTGGACATTAAATAAAAATAAGGACCGTTAAAATGATCTATGCAGACTACAATGGAAGTGCTCCCCTATCGCAAGATGTACGTGATTATCTCGTAACACGATTTGAGAAAGGGCCTTTTGCTAATCCCAATGCCATTCATTATCTTGGAACAAAAACTTTGATGGGAATGGAAAATGCTCGCGCTGTTTGTGCAAAAATTTTGGGAGCAGATTTCGATCAAGTTATTTTTAACTCTGGTTCGACTGAAGGGATCTCTACAATTTTTCATACGATTCTTTCTAATGAAAAAAATAAAAAAATCATCATTATCTCTGGTATTGAACATTCAGCGATCGTAAACACTGCCCAATATTATGCGACTCGCGGATTTACTGTAAAATGCCTGCCGGTTAATCCTGATGGAATTGTAGATCTTGAAACTCTCTCAAAATGGATCAAAGAAGATTCAGCCAATATTGCCATGGTCGCAATTATGGCCGCAAATAATGAAACAGGTGTGATTCAGCCATACGTTGAAATCAATTCTTTATGTCTTAAAAATAACATTCCTTATCTTTGCGACACCACTCAATTTATTGGGAAGACTCCATTTAATTTTAAAGAATCAAATATCGATTACGCCGTTTGCTCTGGTCATAAACTTGGAGCATTAACAGGCACAGGAATTTTACTAGTAAAAAATCCCGAAAATCTTTTGCCACTAATCATCGGAGGCGGACAAGAAAAAGGTCACCGCGGTGGAACTCAAAATTATTTAGGGAATGAAACACTCGCTGTTGCCCTTACTACCATTGAAAAAAACTTTGCAAACATCAATGCCCTTACAGAAAAACGAATTGAGTTTGAAAGCAAAATGAAAGCGGCATTTCCAGAGGTAGTCATTATTGGAGAAAACTCTCCACGTTTAGCGACCACTACTTATATTTCTTATCCTGGAATTCACGGTCAAGCGGTGCAAATCGAACTTGAATCTTTAGATATTTTTGTTACAACCTCAAGTGCCTGCTCTGACAATTCTCCAGTTACTTCAAAAGTGCTTAAGGCCATGGGAACAAGAGATGATGTTGGTCGAGGAGTAGTACGTATTTCTCTTTGCTTAAATTCTCCTCTTAGTTATTACGATAGCCTTGCCGACGCTCTAACGAAAGCCTATACAAAGCTCGCTAAAGTTAAGAGTTATTAAAAATGAAATCCCAACGCCTGATCACTCTCCTCTTTTTAATACTGTTATCTTTTGTCTTTTCTTGTTCGCATCAGCCCACCGAAACGGGCATTTCGATAGTCACAGCGACCTCTGGACTAATGAAAAATCGTCTGGCCCCTTTTCCTGTTTATTTGACTAATTCTCCCGTGAATAGAACTAAATTGGAAAAAAAATATTCCAGCGATATTTTCATTATTCACACTGGCCATATTTTAAAGCCCGATTTATCTAAAGCAGAAAATGAAAAGAGCTTAGAGGCATTAAGTTCTCTTGGAATCAATTTAGTGAATTTAACACTAGAAGATTTTGTGATAGCTGAGTCTCAAGAAATTAATTTTGAAAACTATAACCAGGCTTTTTTAAATAGCTCGGTCATTGATCTAAACCGTGACGATCTTGCCACTGCTAAGAATATACATTCATATGAAGAGCACGGCGGTATGGCCTTTATTGGATTAAGTGACAGCAAAATTGATAAAAAGCTTTTACAAGAAAAATCTAAGGAAAAATACATCATCAACGACTACGTTCTTTCTATTTTAAAAGTAAAAAAGGTTGCACTTAAAAATGCAACTCCTACGGCGATTCATTCATTTATTATTGTTCACACACTAGGCAATGAGATTAATGAAGTGATGGCAAGACTTCCACCAACTTTTATCAACTCACTGGCAGACTAAAATATGATCGGCATTCAAGACAGCGCTTAAGTCACTCTGGCAAATTCCAGCATCCACACCTTCAACTACTTTTGTTCCGCGCAGGCAGGCAGGTTCATTTTTTTCACCACAATGATTTTGTCCACAAAACTTAGAGCCGCCCTGAGGGCAACTGTAATCAACAACCTGATACCAGCCATAGGCGCAACTATCGCAGCGGTTTTCACCAATAGTTTGGCAGTTCTTATCGACTTGTTGACAGCGGATGGCCGAGCCTCTGCTCAAGCGATCACTTAGTTTTCCCAAGTAAGTATTTCGTCCATTAACAAAGCTTTCCTCAGTAATTCGAAGAAGCGTTAAGCCTGGAAAAAGCTTTCGTTCTTTGACTGCTTGGTATTTTTCATGAATTACACCATTCTCAATATTTGGTAAAAGAAAGGTCCAGCTCTTTTTTAAATTTTTATGTTTAAAATCCATAATCAATTTGAAATTTTCTAACTTAACTTTGAGATCCGAGAGTTGAACAAATTCTAACCAAGCGTCTCCAGATGAAACTTCAGGGCAAGTCGAATCATTTTTTTGCTCCACAATCTTCAAGACCCCCATAATCTTTTTATATGGCACTTGGTAATACACACAATGCGTTTTGAAATTAAGTCCCCCAAGAGTCGGAATAACTAAACGGAAAATTAGTTGTTCGACACCTGGAGGCCTGGTGATGATTTCATTATTAACTTTTAAATCTTGAAGCTTAAAAGCAAAAAGCCATTCATTGTAGATTTTCATCTCTGCTTCTTCAGCACTCCCGCCCTGATGCTGAAAGGGAAGACAAGCTTGAAATGAAATGATCATCAAAATTAAAAAGAAGTACTTCATTTTGATTCCCGCATACAACGAAAGCCTACTTGGAATTTATCAACAGTCAGTTCAGGGTTAATTCCCTTGAAATCGAAATGCCGAAGTTCAAAATCTTCTCCATCCCAACCAGCGCGAAACCCTAATTTATGCCAAGAAGATTTAAAATTAAAATAATAAGAAGAAGCTTTTAAATTGCTTTCAGGATCGATGGGATTTCTAAAGACTTCAAAGACGCCGCCCATTGAATCCATAATGCCGGCCCAAGAGGGACTAGTTGAGTTAAGATGAAAGGCTTTTTTGCTCACACATTCCTGAGCATAAAAGAGGGAGCAATCTTCTTTAAATTCACTTTTCTTTTTGGTCCAATAATAGGGGGAGCGGTTATTCTTTTTGGGAGTCACTTCGTCCATATCCATTGGTAAAAAAGTAGCAGCATCAAAATAATGGGCTTGCATCATTTGTTTGCCTTTAAATGAACAGAAATTTTCCATTTGGGAGTAATTAAGCCCTGTCGCAGGCATGAATAATTCATCGGCTTCAATTTTCCTTAAACCTTTTGTAAAATTGGGATTTCCGAAATCTATCCAGTCATTAACTTCAGAATTCATAACCAGATGACGGTCAATATAAATATTTTGATTAAAATTATCAAATCGATAATCTTCAATATCCCCTGATGGCCTTCCAGTAATTTCTTCGCCGTAAGCATAAACTCGGTTTTGTAAAAAGACTTCCTGGCATTGATCAGCTAAAAAAAGATCTAATCGTTTATGGCCCAGTTTATCTTCAAGCGTAAAGAGATAGCCGGATTGCTCTAAACCGACATGATTTGTATTGGATTTAGTAAGATAACGATACAATTTTTTATTTTTGTCATTTCCCATTTCGTGTTTTACGAAATGATAATTTAATTTAGGATTAAAAAGATAATTACACTCCAGCAAGATTGGATTACAACGCAAAAGTGACTCATCAAAAGATGAAGTTATATTAAAATGTTTTAAACATTCTTGTTTAACTAAATTCCACTCGCGAGAGTCTTCCCCTTCATTCCAAATGCGATGAATCTCTGAAGAGTTTTGTAAAAGTCTGTCTATTGCTTCTTTATCTTGAACAAATTGATCAGTCTTTGCGGCTGGATTTTGCATTTTTAGGTAGAAAAACCATCCACTGACAAGCAAAACGGCACAAATGGACAGAGTTAATAGAGGGACAATGTACCTTTTGAAATCTTTCATATGAGATTATAATTATAACTAAGAATATCCTCAATGGAAATAAGCAAGGAATAAGTAATGGGCCATCTCGATTGGATTCACAAAGCTTCTGAAAATAATGACACTCAAACTGAAATTCTTTCTTTCAGTGATTATATGGAGATTTTTGAAAAAGATCCAAAAAATGAATGTCGCCCAACTTACGAATTTATCCGAGACATGCTTAAGCATTACGGAGTGAATGAGGATGGATCTTATAAGCTTTTCGAAATGAATCATCCTGACTGCCCTCCCGTTTATGGACAGCACAAGGTTCAGCACGCCCTTGCTCAAAACTTAGTAAATTTCAGTGAGGAAGGTTTCAATAATAAATTTATTCTTCTCATTGGCCCAAACGGATCTTCAAAATCTTCACTAGTTAAAAAACTGATCAAAGGTCTGGAAGATTATTCCGAAACAGAAAAAGGAAAACTTTTTAGTTTTAGTTGGATTTTCCCTATAGAAAACTATGTCAAAGGGACTCTTGGGTTAAACAGTACGATCAGAGACACTAACTTAGTTAGCTATGCCTATTTAGAAGATAAAGAAATTTCAGCAATTATGCCTTCTGAACTCAAGGACCATCCTCTACTTTTAATTCCAAAAGAATACCGTCAAGAGATGCTTGAAAAAACGCTAAAAGGCGATGAACGTTTGCTGGAATCAGTAAAAAAATCTTATCTTTATCGCGGTGATCTCTCAAAAAGAAACCGCATGATTTATGATGCTCTTTTAAAAAACTATAAAGGAAAACACCAGGAAGTCTTAAAACATATTCGAATTGAGCGTTTTACTATCAGCAAACGTTATTCAACTAGTGCTGTAACAATTGAACCTCAAATTCATGTTGATGCTCACATGCAGCAAATTACCATGGATAAACGTTTGCAAAGTCTTCCTCCAAGTTTGCAGTCCCTTAACTTATTTTCACTACAGGGTGAAGCAGTTATGGCCAATAGAGGCGTGCTTGAATATTCAGATCTTTTAAAGCGTCCATTGGATGCTTATAAATATCTCTTAATGACCATGGAGACAGGAACAATCAATCTGCAAGGAATATTAACTGAATTGGATATTTTCTTCATCGGTACTTCCAATGAAATTCACCTTGCTGCCTTTAAGCAACACCCCGACTTCAATTCGTTCAAGGGTCGATTTAATTTTGTGACAGTTCCTTATTTATTAGATGTGCGCGATGAAGAAAAAATTTACATTGAACAAGTTGAAGGACTGAAAGACCGTTCACATTTCTCTCCGCATGCCCTTAACGCTCTTTGCTTGTTTGCCATCATGTCTCGGCTTAGAGTTTGTCAGACTAAGAATTATAACGATAAAAAACTAGCTAATATTGCTACCAATTTGAATCCTCTAGAGAAATCTCTCTACTTGGCAAACATTGAACTACCAGAAAAGCTTGATATTGAGTCACGTCAGATTTTAAAACAAGGACATGAAGAAATTCTCAATGAATATATCAACGATAGTCTTTATGAAGGAAAATTTGGCTTAAGTCCTCGAGACCTAAAACATATTATTTATAAACTTTCCTCTCTTCATGAAAATGTATCTTTTGTTGAGGTGCTTGAGCATCTTCAACAATTGATTTTAAAGAAAAGTGAATATGATTTTTTAAACATGGCCCCTCAGGCTGACTACCACAACCCTGGACGTTATTTAGAATTAATCAAAGAACATAACCTTAATTTCTTTGACCGCGAGCTTAGAAATTCACTTGGACTGGTAGATGACCGCTCTTACGAAGACTATATCAAGCGCTATATTGAAAATGTTAATGCACTTATTAAAGGCGAGAAAATTAAAAATACCACCACTGGTAAATTTGTTGATCCTGATGACTATTTCATCAAAGAATTTGAATTGGCCATTAACTTAAAAGAAGATCCGAAAACCTATCGTTCTCTTTTGATTTCAAAATTAGGTGCTTACTTTTTAGATCATCCAGGGAAACCTATCGCTTACACCACCGTTTTTCCAGACCTCGCAGATAGGTTACAAGAGTCATTTAGAATTGAACAAAAGAAAGTCATTATCGCCATCTCTAAAAACTTAATATTTTTTGAAGCTGAATTTTCAAAAAATATTGTTCCTGGTCACGGCACTCCACTTTCAGATGAAAGTAGAAAGCAAATCAGGGCCGTACTTAAAAACTTAGAAACTCGTTATGGCTATACTGAAGGTGCCGCAATGTCGTTACTTAATTTTTTAATTAAAGAAAGATATTAAAAGAAATGAGCATCATAAATAAGGCCTATCGCGATGACATGTTTGAAGTTCGCCACTTAGTGGACGAAGAACATCATGGTGCCAGGCTTGATCAGTTCATCCAATTGTATCTTGATTCCTTCTCGCGGGAAATGATCAAAAAAAAAATAAAAGAGAAAGAAATTTCCATTGTCAAAAGACCTGGTATTCATAAACCTTCTACTGTTCTTCACCATAAAGATGAAGTGGTGATTCGCTTCTACAAATCAAAATATGAAGACGAATACTGGCGGGGAGAAAAGCAGGACCTGCAAATGAGTCCCGATATCGTGTTTGAAGATAATGATCTGATTGTGATCTCAAAACCTGCATTCATGTCGACTCACCCGGCAGGAAGACATGTCTTTAATTGTGCAACTGTCTTTTTTGAAATGAAGTATGAACAAACCATTCACTCTCTTCATCGTATTGACCGCGAGACTTCAGGTATTTTAATGCTTGGAAAAAATCCTAAAATCGCCAATGAGATGATGGCTAAATTTGAAAATGATGATATCAAAAAATGTTATCTTTTTATCGCTCGTGCCAATGAATTTGACCGTGGAGAAAAAGAATTTATTGCCAATGAAAGAATGAGCTCACCGGGGGAAGGTTTAAAGCGAGTCTATGTTGAGCACTATCCAGAAAATTCATTGGAAGGAAAACATGCGCGAACTTTTTTCTTTATCCTCGAACGAGTCAATGGCTACGTCATAGGTATTGCTTGCCCACAAACCGGCCGGCAGCACCAAATCAGGGTGCATGCACTTGCACATGGAATTCCTTTAATCGGAGATAAATTGTATCTGGGCTCTTACGAAATGTTCCAGCGATTTAAGGATCAATTGGCGACTCCAGCAGATCACGACCTAATGGAAATTCCACGCCATGCGCTGCACGCTATCGCAATAAAAATTCCTTACAAAAAAGAAAAGGAAAAAGTTTTTATTACAAATATTCCGGCCGATTTGAAAAAATGGATTCTTGAAAAGACGGACCTAGGCATCGATATTCTCGAGGCAAAAATACTTCAAACCATAAAAAGTTATTACAATAAAGAATACTAAGCTTTAATTATTTATTAACATTCACAAACCTTCTTACTCCAGAGGCTTTCTAACAGAAAAAATACACCATCTCCAGAGGTCATGAATTTCACCGTTAGGGAGAATTTTAAAGGGATGAACTTTTCTAATCTCATTTGAAGCATTTTGATAGATTTCACGAATCTCATGCTGATGAAGTGCGGTGGTTTCATAACTGTTAATCCACACATCAATATTTTCCCAAACATTTATTTCAGTCATGACCAGGTCAACAAACCCCGCCCCTAAAAGAAGATTTCTAAAGTCTTCCTCTTGAAACATATTAAATATTAGTGGCTGTTTCTTTTTGAAAATTCTGTACATCCATGCTGAATCAACTTCACTGAAAGGGAGAATTTGTCCAACAACGAATTGACCTCCTGGCTTTAATACACGGAATATTTCAGAAACTGGATTTTCCGGATATGGCAACAGATGTAATACTTCACGAGTACAGACCAGATCAAAGCTTTTCTCAGCAAATGGAATATTATAAACGTTTCCTTGGTGGACTTCATCTAGACGTGTTTTTGAAAGATTGACCATTTCTGGGGTTAGATCTAACCCGATTATTTTTTTAACCTTGTGTTTAAAAGATGCGCCAACGACTCCACTCCCGCAGCATACGTCCAAGGCAATGGCATCCTCATTAAGAGTAAAATGATCGGCATGTGCCTTTAATAGTTCTTGATCAGTAATCCAAACAGCGGAAGAATGCCAAGTTTTAGAGCGCTCTCCAAATTGTTTTTTGTACACTTCTTCGTTGATTTTTTTAGTTCCATATTGAAGAAATATTCTTTCAGCAACCCGTTTTGCATTTGAGCGGGATTTTCTTAAGCCCTGAAGTCTTTCAAAAATCATTAACAAATTTTTTGAATTTTGCTTAAAAAAACCAATAACTTGACCAGAAATTTCGTTTTCAATTAAATCCACAATTTCAAAATTAGTTAAGCGACTTTTCGTTTGCCCTTCAAAATTAGGATGCAGAAGCTTGCAATTAATAATTGCAAAAACGCCATCTAGTGCCTCGTCAATTTCTAATGCCAGTCCATCCCATTGACCTGGAAAGTATTCCGAGATCAAACTTTTCAAGCCTCGTCGGAGACCTGAGCGATAGGCATTTACATGGGTTCCACCTAAAAACGTGCTGACACCGTTAACGTAAGATTTAATCAACGTATTATTTTCAGTGGTCCAGTTAAACACACAGTCAAAAGATAAATCATCCCGCTGAAACTTAAATTGCAAATGTTCATTAAATAATTTTTGAGTGTGGGCCAATGCCTTATCGAGAATTCCAGCGATTCCATTTGTTGAATCGAAGACAAATCTTTCCGCTTGTGAATTCAGCCGAAATGTTATTTGAGGATTTAAAAATGCGAGTTCCTCTATCGATGCATGAATATAATTAAAATCAAAAGAGTTAAATTCCTTAAATATTTTTTTGTCCGGATAAAAAGTTATCTTGGTTCCTGGATTTTTATTTGATTTTTCGTCTGCTGATTGGACTAATTTTTCAATGGCGCTTCCTTCTTTATATGTTTGAAAAAATAGACCTGTAGCATTTTTAATTTCTATCTTCAGTTCAGTTGAAAGCGCATTGACACAAGAAAGCCCAACTCCATGTAAACCGGCAGTAAAATGGTTTGATGTTTTCTTGAATTTGCTTCCAGAGTGAAGCTTCGTTAGTACCAACTGTACATTTGAGATATTAAACTCACGATTAATCTCTGTTGATATTCCTCTTCCATTGTCTTCAACTGAACAAAAATCAGAACCAACATTGACTTCAATTTCTGAAGCAGTTCCTAAGATAGCTTCGTCAATTGCGTTATGTACTAATTCAAATAATAGGTGATTAACTCCATCATTACTAACCGAGCCTATATACATAGAAGGATTTGTTCTTACTGCTTCAATTTCTGAAAGAACAATAATTTCGTCATTCATTTTATTTTCCTTAACCTATTCTGATTGATTTTCTTTTAATCGAGAGACATGATGGCGTTTTAATTTTTCCAAGGTATCAAACCAACTAGCAACATCACTAAACCCTTCGTCACGTGCAATCTTTGCCATTTCTGGATAAATTTCATTTGCCTGCTCTATTTCTGTTTGCAAAATGGAAGCAATATTTTGGCTTGAATTGCCAATCGGTACTTGGGAGGAAGGATCTTTAAAATTTCTTAAAAAATCCAAGCTACCGTTTACATTATCTAAACTTCCTTCTGAAAAATCTCGAAGAGTTTTAGAAATTTTTCCCAACCCCTCATATTCAGATACGCTTAAAAAAAACTTATATCTGAAATAAAGTTTCGCCTCATCTTCAAAGGCCTTCTTAAGATTTTCAAATGTCTGACTAGCTTCAAACTTGTTATCCATACTGGCCTCAATAATGCATTTTTTGTTGCAGTTTAATTTTTCTTAATAAATATTTTTTTTTCCATCTTAAGTAGAAATTTTTATCCGAGCGCATTGATTGGTATTCTGTTTTCCACTTTGCGAAATGTTCCAACAATTCAACTTCTAGCCTTTTTAAAAAACTTACTCTCTTTAACTTGCTGGCATCATTTACCAGGGGATATGAATATTCTTTCATTAAGTCCTGACAAAGAAATTCGATCATTGCAAGATCTTCACTTGCCAAGTTTTCTCTAAATTGTCCTACACTCTTTGCGCTAATTGGATCTTCTACTTTTTTCCAAGACTGGCTAAGACCTGCAAGTTGCTTAGCCTCTCTATCTTTGAAGAAGTTTAATTGCTCGGGATCAAAGTCTTCACTTAAAAAATCCATAACTACTTTCATAACGCTTTCAGGATTAGTCGTTAAATCTTCATATAATATTTTTAACAGCTTTCCCTCTTTACTTAAATAGTTCCATTTCTCAATTTGCTCCTGCTCATTTTTCCAAAGTTCAGCCATTTTATAGGGGTGGTATTTAGAAAAAATGGATTTTGAGGCTGAAACAGCAATGTCTCTAGGATCGCGAACCAAATGAATAAAACGTGGATTTGAGTGATGCTGTAGTATCGTTTCAATTTCAGAAAACATAAAAGTACTTTTGCAGCCCCAGCGTTTTTTATTTTCATGCTGCCGGTAGGCTTCATAGAGCCCCACATAGATTCCGTAAAGTGTTTTAGAAGGTGCCAAATCTTTGATCATCTCCTGGTTAATCTTAAAGGGCCAAGGAGAAAAATGATTTTCCACAATACTTATCACATCTGTTGTTAGCTTGCTAAAATTATCATCTTCAGTCAAAGCCCCATAACCTTGAAGCAGAGGAGCAAAGTCTCGCATTATATGCGGGGGATGAGGAATTGCAATATTAGGATGAGAATTAAGAATTAGTCTTAATAGATTTGATCCTGAACGCTCAGTCCCAATGATAAAAATGGGATCATTGATCATTTCGCAAAATCCAACCGGACTGAAATTTTTTCATCTTTACTATTGATGGTTTTTTTCTCAGCAACAACTATTAAAAAAAGCATCGAATCAAAAATATCATCAGAAGTGAACTCAACTTCATGCGTACGTATAAACTCTTCACCTGCATTTTTATAAGCATCGTAAATTGCCTTGCGCTCTTCTTCTGTACTGGCTCCATGATTAATCCACTGATTAATAGATTCACGAGAGCGGTATTGCGCAACTTCCAATACATTATAGCCATTTACCTCCAGGGCTGACTCTAAATCTCCTGGGGCGAAAAAATTAACTCTCGCAGGATTTCTCAGTGCTTGAATTTTAAATGTATCAGCACGGTCATTAACGTTATAAGCAGCGAGATGAGTGAAGACCACTCTTCCTCCTGGCTTTAATACTTTTTCAAGTTCCGTTAAGGCCATTGCGAGATTTACAAATTGTAGGCCCTGGCGACAAATAACAACATCCACTGAATTTTTTTCTAGCGGAATTGTTGTCTCAACTGAAGAAATAATTAATCGATCAACATTTGGCTTTGCCTGCTCTGTCATATCTGGAGAAATATCCAGCCCAATTATTTCTTTTACTTTTCCCTTGAATTTTTTTGCAACCAGGCCAGTTCCAGTGGCTATATCTAAAACGACTTCATCGCCCTTAATATTTGCATGATTAAAGATATTGGAAATAAGTGTTTGGTCGTTTACCCAATTTGATGATTTGTTATATAACTTTGAACGATTTTTGAAGTGAGATTTTGCTTCTTGATTTTGTTTTTCAGTTAATTCACTAATTCGTTTAGTTTCTTCAATTGAATGTTTTTCAATCTGCATTAATTCGTCCATACGTACATCTCCACTAAAAACTTCAATATTAGAACCTATTAATGTATTCCCTAAATAAACTGGTCTTTTAAAAAATTTTGCATCTGGCTTCGGAAGGAAGATATTGAGAGGATTCCGGTAATCATAAGGTCGTTTTTCGATATTCCCGTTAATCTTTTGGTAAACTTCTTTCAATTCATCATTCGTTAAATGGGGAGTAAAGTTAATAAATCCTGGCTGATCAATATCTTCTTCAATTGATCTCTCTCTCGACAACCAATCCAAGTGAGCTAGCTCATCTTTGATCACGCCTTCTTTAACAAAACGTTGATAATCTTGTGTACCTGGAATGGCGGATAAATATTTTACCCGAGTTATTTCTTTAAACTCTGCGCAAAAGTCAACTGTTTCCTGTAAAACTTCTTTCGTATCAGTTGGCGCGCCTATAATAAACAGACCACCAATTTTCACCTGAGCTTCACGATTAATATTAATACAATCTATAATTGCATTTTTTGTTTGTCCTTTGTGATAAGCATTTAGCGTTGATTTAGAAACAGACTCCATTCCATAAAGCACTAAATCTAAACCGCGATCACGCATTCTTTTTAAAACGGGTACATCAATTCCGCTCACACGGCTAAAAATTACCGATCTAAAATCATGGCCTGACCAGGCTTCATCAGTAAGCTTATTAGTGTAATCTTTATCGGTAATATATGTCAGGTCGCTCCACCAAGAGAATCGGTACTTGTACTGGGCATAATATTCAACTTCTCGACGAACTCGTTCAACACTTTTTACATTTAAATTTGGAAAAGCGCGGTAACAAAATGTACAATTAGCAATACAGCCGCGTGAATAACTCATAAAAATTTCGGGAATAATATTATCTTTTTTAAACCTATCCCATACCGAAAAATCTTGAAAAGGAAGTGCATCCTGATCTTCAATTTGTGGTCTCACTGTATTTCTTACTAAATTTCCGAGAGTGTCACGAAAAACCAATCCATTAATTTTTTCAATTGGTTTAGCAAATTGATTTTTTGTAAACCAATCCATAAATTCAGTCAGAGTTAATTCGCCCTCACCACAAACAGCATAATCAGCTCGTACTTGCTTCATGATAAAAAGTGGATGGGATGAAATGAGAGGGCCACCCAGGATGATTGGCAGATTTGGTCTTACTTCTTTGATAATACTGCATGCCATACGAAGATAGTTAAAACTATCCCCGAATGTTGAAAAACCGACGATATCAAAATTGCCAACTTTGGTTTTCAAGTCTTCCGGTTCATAAATCTCTCGTTGATCCAAGAGGGTAACTTTGTAGCCTAGGCCTCTTAAAAGCCCTGCAATCATCGAAGGACCTTCAAATGGAGCCGTGTGCGCCCACTCCCACCCATATGGCATAACAAATGGTGACGGTGGAACTATTAGTCCGAAATGGAGTGAGGATGTTTGCTTGGCTTCGTGGGGAAGTGGTAATTTCTTTAAGCGATTTAGCAAAACATCAAAATCCGACTTTTTAGGCCCCGTAATAATTGTCATAGTATTCCCCCAATTGATCACAATAACGATAACGACTTAACAAAAAAAAGTCTAAGTGACATTTATCAACTTGATACAATAAGGACAAATTCTCATAATTTAGATTGATGATTAATCCCAATATAAATATCACAAAAATGAAGCTAAATATTCTAGATAACTTTAAGCAGCAACTTCCCGTGGCAACCCCGGAGTTAATTGACGATGTCATTGTTGTGCTAGGATCATCTCGGAGTGGCTCAAGTCTGCTATATCATCTATTGAGTCAACATTCCGACATTAACTCATTACCCGGTGAAGACATTGCCTATTTTAGATTGCACGAGTATCGGGGCATCAATGCAATTGATCAAGACGATCGGCTACTCGATAAAGACATTAATTACTCCGCTCTCGCCAGCACAATTTGTGGGAACGCTGGAAAAGCGGATTTAACTAAAGAGCCCACTGTCGCCGAAAAAATAAATCGTTTTATTCTACAATGGCCAACATTTTCATGCGATATAAATTTATTGCAATCGGTATTTGAAACGACCTCTAGCTATGAAGCTGGTTTAAAAAAACTGGGTGTTAATTTACATTTGTATGAGAATTTTCTCTTAAATCGAACCCTAGACTTTGATGAGGATCGCTTTTTTATTGAAGAGCCGCCTTTTATTTTTCCCAAATCGCGTTCTTTTGTAAAGAAAAGCAGAAATATATTGATCTTGAAATCTTCAAGTAATGCTTACCGAATGGATCATATTAAAAAATTATTTCCCAAAGCAAAATACCATTATTTTCTCATTAACCGAAGACCGGAGGGCACTGTCAATGGTCTTATGGATGGATGGAATTCGTCCGGATTTCACTCCCATTTCGTTGGTCACGTCGCTAATTTAAATATTAAACTTTATCCCTCGAAAAACTGGTGGAAATTTGATTTACCTCCTGGATGGAGTCATTGGACCAACTCCTCTTTAACCGAAGTTTGTGCTTTCCAATGGGCCAGCGCTTATAGTGCAATTCTTAATTTTTTAGAATTAGAAAAAGTTGAGTTTGGCAAAATTGACTATGAAGATTTCTTTACTCCCCACATTGCCCTTAAAAAAATCAATCAATTTTTAAACTCAATCAATCTTGCCTCACTTCCTATGGATATATTGATGCCGGAAACAATGACGACTAAAAAACCTTCACTCGATCGATGGAAAGAAAAAAAAGATCTCATCACGCCGATTGTGGAACAAGATAATATTAAGAATATTCATCAAAGATTACAGGAAATAAAATGAAAGAAGCTTGCAGAGCGAGTGCCTACGGAGGACCTGGCTTTATTAAAAGGAAACAAGAACCTATTGTTATCAATCGATCAGAATTTGGCAAATTAGTCTCAGTTATAATCTTTATTCCTGGAAAAGAAATTCACCAAATATCTCAGCCAAGTCAGGTTCAACACCTCTCAGTAATTAATTACAAAGTATTGCAGAATGAAATCAAGGAAATTAAAAAATTTTTTATCAAAAATAAAATTCAAGTTTTAGAAATGAATTCAATTAAAAAGTTCACATCTCCCCCCAATTTAATATTTGCCCGTGACTTATTCTGGAACGGCCCTAAGGGAATTATTCTTTCAAGAATGGGATCTATGATAAGAGCATCTGAAGAGAAATATATTTTAAAATGTATTATCGATAATAACCAACACCTTCATCACGTCGTAGGCTCTCCTTCAACCTTTGAGGGAGCGGATCTGCTTTGGTTAACATCAAAAGAATTACTTCTTGGTTTAAATAACCGCACAAATAAATCAGCATTAAATGAATTACAACAATTATTACCAGATATTAAAATTCATGCGATCCCATTGCCCAAAAATATCCAGCACCTTTTGGGATTGATTCAAATTATTGCCCCTCAAAAAGCATTGATTCGCTCTCAGATAGCTCCTAAAGTTCTTTTACAAATACTTGAAGCTCGAAAATTTAAATTAATTGATATTCCAGAGATTGATGAAGTCACAAAACTTCAAGGAATGAATATTGTAACAATATCGCCAAATCAAATTATTATGCCTAATGACTGTCCAGAGCTTCAAACCATCTACCAAGATAATAAAATTAAAGTTATTAAAACATTCAAAGTCTCTGAACTGCGTAAAGCAGCCGGGGGCATTGCTTGCGCAACCGGAATTTTAAAGCGTGCCTAAGATATTCATAGAAAAAACTTTTTAAATTGATGCCATCCTCTATGTATTTTTATTCACGTTTTTGCCTTCCACCTCTTCCCTATGCTATCTTTGGCAAAAATACTCAGGAGAAAACTTATGAGAAAAATTTTAGCACTCTGGCCCTTTGTTTTAGTTTCTTTTTCAACACAAATATTTGCTATCACTAATTTTGCAAAAGTTAATGAAGGTGTTTATAGAGGAGCAAGATTAATTTCAATTGAAGAAGTCCAGTACTTAAAATCTCTAAATATAAAATCGGTCATCAATCTTCAAGGTGGCGATTTAGATAGTGATATCGGAATCATTATTCCATGGGCTGAACCAGGAGAAAGACCTGAAAATATCGCCAAAGAAAAAGCGACTACCCTCTCTCTGGGATTAAGATTTTATCACGCACCACTGAATTCCCTTGAACCAATAACCAATGATGAGGACCGCGCTATTGATGAAGTTTTAAGCTTTATGCATGATCAAAATAATCAACCAGTATTCATTCATTGTGAGCACGGCGCAGACCGCACAGGCCTCCTCGTTGCTTTATACAGAGTGAAATATGAAGCCGTAAATCCTGTTATAGCTAGAGCTGAATGGATCAAAAATGGCCACAATAAACTTCACCAGCTGTTTACAGGTGACCTGGATCTTTATTACTACTCAAAAGTTAAGCAATTTCAGAATTAAATTAAAAGTAATAGTCCATCCCAACATAATTGGCACCTCTACTCTAGGAGAGGGCCAATCACTGCGGCGAAAGCTGCCCCAATGTAATATTCACTTCAAGACTCTGAATCCAGCTTCTAATTTCGTCTCTGACCCGGCGGTAGTGCGAAAGAATTTCTTCTTCATCTGCTAAACCTAGAGCTAATTTGGGAGGGTCATCAAAACCTATATGCCTGACAATCGCATTGCCCTTAAAGAGAGGACACAGCTCATTTGCATGCCCACAAACAGTGTAGACGTAATCAAAAAGAATTGGTCCTAAGTCATCAAGCGTTTTAGAAGTTTGAGCAGAAATATCTACACCACTCTCCAACATTACCTTAATCGCTCGTTGGTTCATTCCATGCTTTTCAATTCCAGCGGAATATATTTCAAACTTTTCCCCATGAAAGTGGCGGGCAAAACCTTCGGCCATTTGAGAACGACAAGAATTGCCCGTACATAAAAAAAGAATTTTTTTCTTTTCCATTAACAACACTTTTTTCCTAAAGCATTCATGCTAGGTACACACATGCTCTGTTTTTCGTTTACAATTGGAAGTTGCTCATGCACATAAAAAATTTCCCACGAATTTCCATCTGGATCTTGAAACCATACTTTATCCTGACGGGCATAGCAGCACTCAGTATTCATTTCTGGTTTAGCGACTACTCCACGCTCTGTAAGTAAATCTTCCCATGCCGCCACCGCATCTGCAGAATCCACTTCAATCCCGAGGTGATTAACTCGACTCAAGCTTCTTCCCTCTGTTTCATTAGCCGTTTGCATAGTGAAGTTGAGACTAGGATTTTTCAAATCAAACTTTGCGTAATGATCTGTAAACTTCTGGGGTTTTACCCCGAAGACTCTCTCATAAAACTCTACTGACTCTTCAACATTTTTTACATTAATTGATAAATGGGTTCTCATTTTTATTCTCCTTTTTAATTTAACAGCAACTTTTTTCAAAACAGTCCATGACTTTCACTTTTTTCATTTCGTCGCTGCCAATATCGCAGGCACACGATAATGCTTCCAATGACTTCTTGATCTGTTTTAAATCATTTATTTTTTTATCTAGTTCTATAATTTTTTTTAAAACTTTATCCTTAACTAATTCACAGGTAGCACGGGGCTTGGAATTTATTTCTAAAAGCTCTTTGATTTCCTTTAAACTAAATCCTAGCTCTTTAACTTTTTTGATAAACATAATTTTGGAAGCATCGTCTTCACTGTAATAGCGATAGCCATTGGCGCGCTTAGCAGGCTCTTTAAGAATGCCTTCGCGGTGATAAAAGCGAATCGTTTCAATATTTACGTCTACTAGTTCTGCTAATTTACCAATTGTGATTTTTTCCATAGATTCATTATAAACCCTGTACCTAAGTACGGAGTCAATAATTTCCTAAAGATTATTTTTCAGGTAATTCAACACGCCGAATGGGCCAATGTTTTCGTCACCCTTTAGAATGGTCGTAGGCTTGAATTCAAGAAGATGCATGATGGTCGCAATATTGGAAACTCCGACTGAGTTATGAAAGGATTTAAACATAGCTTGGTCATTTAGTGAGTCGCCAAAAAAGACACATTCGGATTCAACTGCTTTATGCTTTTGGAGGAAATGATCAACGGCCATATATTTTGAAACTTCACCACACCAAAAATTCAAATGAACGTTTGAAGTTGAAAAGTTAATATGATGGGAGGTTAGAAAATCTTCGATATGATTAAAGAGCACTCCGTCTTGCAGATCATGAAGCTCAATAGCCCGATCCGTTTTTCTACCGAAGCTATCAACTGATAATTTTATACTGGGAAATTCTACCGCAAAATCAGAGACAAAATCCGCCAGCTTTAAAACATCGCTTTCACTCACCAAACATTCTTCCGTGATAAATTTACCAGAGCGTGAAACGATTGCTCCTCCACCTTCAACAATCACATCGCGAAGAAATGGAAAGTGTGTAAGGAGAAAATGTCCCCACGACAAAGATCTTCCAGTAACAATTACCAATGGAATTTTTTTTGATTCCAAGAGATTGATAATTTCAAAAAAAACGGGACTCAGACCTTCTTGAAAGGTGAGAGTCCCGTCGAAATCAGAAAAGACAATTTTAAATTTATTCAATTGGGTAAGCGACACCGAAGAATACTCCCGAGAAGCTGTCCTTTAAGCCGATAATTGCTTCAGCGTTTGCCGTAAGTTGTTTATCCGCTCCAACATCAGCTGGGATCAATCCCGAAATACCAATATTAGCACTTAAAGTTGTGCTGTAAGAATTGTTTGTACCATTCAAACTAATTCCGTATGGAAGCGAGAGGTATGGAAATGCTTCTTTCCCCCAAAAAGAGAAACCTTTTGAAACAGATGGAGCAAGACCTAGAATATTTCTTCTAGCATTAAATTCCTTTGAATTTTCAACAAACGCTTTAACAGAAGTGCGTGGTTGATTTTCATAGTCTGGAAAAAGTTCGTAATCATAGCCAGCGAAAAGTCTCGCACTGCGCTCTCCGCCCGAAATACCAAGACCTGCATCGATAGTGCCTTTATCAGAAAGCTTATCAGTAAAACGTGCCTGCATACCAAGACCGCCACCTTGCGATGTAATCCCTGTAAGTTCTGCAGAAATAAGTTTAGTTTCAACTTCTAATGGATAAGCTGATAATCCAGTTCCATACGCGTGTACTTTTTGGGCACTAAGTCCTACCGTCATGGCAAGAAGGGCCATTGCTGAAATTACATTAAATTTTTTCATGTTTACCATCCTAACTAAGCATAATGTCGTACTTTTTATTTAATAGCACAAAATACGAAGAGTCAAAATTTAACAGATAAAATATACACGATATGCCTAAACGGTAGAAAGTTTTCGTTGACTAAAACCCCACGAGACCCTATAAATTGACCAAGCAAATTTATGGTGGCTGTAGTTCAGTCGGTAGAGCACTAGATTGTGATTCTAGGTGTCGTGGGTTCGAGCCCCATCAGCCACCCCATTTTTCCGCAAGGATGATGGCGACTAAAAGTTTAAAATTCATCAAATTCAGAAACTTAAAAAAATGAGAATACGATTAGTTATTCTCTTTTTTTATTCGAGCATTACAGAACATTTCATATCATTACAGATACAACCCAAATCCGCATTTACCCGCATTAAATCCATCCAAAAAATTTTCTAGTCGTTTCTGACAATCAAAAATCCAACCAAATTTCTTTTTTACTTTTTCGTCTCTTGCATTCTTGCCAAAATTTAGTC
>JAQTTZ010000182.1 GCA_028710485.1 Bacteriovorax sp.
GTTCCATAAGGAAGTCCAACGTAACCTGAGGCACTGGCGATATTGACAATATTGGCATCAGAACTTTTTCTTAGGTCACTAAAAAAAACATGGGTCATGGCCACCAGACCATCGACATTAACTCTATAAGTGAGTAAATGTTTTTCCAGAGAAAGATTTTCAAACTCTCCGCCAAACACCACTCCCGCATTGTTAATCAAAGCATCGATTTGTAATCCAGAAGCACTTACTTGTGATTTTAATTTTTTAATTGAATCAATGCTGGTGAGATCCACTAAAAAAGCGTGGGCCCGTCCGCCGGATTGTTTTATATCTGCAGCTACTTTTCTCGCATCAAAGATATTGATGTCGGCGATAATAACTTCAGCTCCTCTTTGGGCAAGAGTTGATGCCATTAATTTGCCAATGCCAGAAGCTCCTCCAGTAATGAGGATCTTTTTTTTCGAAAAATTTTTCATGATTATCCAGCTATATTTATTTATGTGTATTATTCACTGACGGGGCCGTCATATCAAGGAAAGAGGCGACAAAAATCGCCTCTTAAATTATCTTAAATTTATAAAAATTATCGAAAATTAGAATTTACGGAATAACTTGCATATTTCCAGCACCATCAACATAAAATCCCTGTGCACTTTGCGACCCATTTACAAGTCCTTTAACTGCATAAGATATTTGCATTATGGCCGAAGCGACTGGCGCCTCTTCAGAACCTACGTTAGCAATGCCCACTAATTCAGAAGTAGCATCGAAATTAAAGCCCCAAGCAGTATAGATTTCGCTCGCTTGAACTTTTAAATTAGTAATGTATTTTCCTTTGCCTTTAAGGCTTCCATTGAATTGAAAATGAATGGTGTAGGTAAAAGCTACGACTACCTTGTTAAAGCTTTTATACGAAACGCGGAAGCTTTGAACTTTTGGAGCTGACCAGTTTGCCATTTGGTTAAGAGATGGATTCTCCCCTTCCAAGTGTGGCAAAACGCTAACCATTGGTGCAAGTTTAGTTGTAATAACTGGACGACCTGCATCGACAATTTTCCAAATTTTTTGTCCGACAGCAATAAGCCCATCAATCGTTGTGATAATATCACCAATTGGATTGCCAGTAGTAGGAAGTGTAGGAAGTTCTGCCATCGGAGCGACAGTTTCTACTTCAGTGACACTAACAGAAGTAATTCTTAAAGCAGGATCGTTTAGAAGTACACGAGACTCAGCGCGAGCATTACTTACTCCAGAAAAAATTCCAGAAGAAAGTAAAATTGTTGCAAGTAAAATTGACTTAAACATCATAGATCCTCCATTTTTAGACTGATGGCGGATTTATCGCCTGGGGCGATGGTCTTTGTCTAATTAAACTTTGGCAATGTAAGTCATTTTAAGAATGAATTTTTTCAAACGCTATGCTACCGGCCACATAAACGGCCTTAGTTGCGCGGTCGTCACCCATAATCATTTGAATAAAGAGCGCCTCTTCAATATTTTTACAATGGCCCATTCTAAAATCAATTAGGGAAGTCGATTTTAAATCCAGGACAATTAAATCTGCTTCCATTCCCGGTTTGATAGATCCAATTTTGTCTTCTAAACCCAGTGCTTCTGCGGCCCCTTTAGTGGCCAGGTAAAAAGCGTGAATTGAAGAAAGAGCAAATCCCCCAAGCTGAGCAATTTTATAAGACTCATTCATTGATTGCAGTTGTGAAAAACTTGTCCCCGCTCCTATATCAGTCGCAAGACCTACTTTAACTGGGCGTTCTTTCTTTTTGGCCGTTTCAAAATTAAACAAACCACTTCCTAAAAATTCATTGGATGTCGGGCAATGAGCAACGCTTGATCCTGTTTCATACATGCGCTGCCATTCGCGTTCATTCAGATGAACTGCATGTCCATAGACCGCGCGCTTTCCAAGAAGACCGTAATAATCATAAACATCGAGATAATCTTTATGGTCGGGAAAAAGTTCTTTTACCCAAGCAATCTCCCCAATATTTTCTGAAACATGAGTCTGCATATAGGTTCCAGGAACCTTTTTCCAGAGAGCGCCAGTGGATTCTAATTGCTCGTGAGTGCTCGTGGGTGCAAAACGCGGAGTGATGGCATACGAGAGCCTTCCCTTGTCGTGCCATTTATTAATGAGAGCGAGTGATTGATCATAACCAGTCTGGGCCGATTTATCCAATAAGGCCGGTGGTGCGTTTCTATCCATCAAAACTTTTCCAGCAATCACTCTCATCTTGCGATCAGTTGCCGATTCAAAAAAAGCATCAACTGATTCGGGGTGAACCGTACAATAAGTCATCACGGTCGTTGTTCCCGCTTTCAAGCATTCATCGAGAAAAAATTCTGCCACTTTTTTTGCGTAATCAAAATTACTGAATTGTTGTTCAGCGATGAAAGTATAATTATTCAACCAATCAATTAGTTGTTTTCCGAAGGCCCCCATAATTTGAGTTTGGGGATAATGAATATGAGTATCAATAAATCCTGGCAATACTAATGAGTCTTTATAAGTTGTGATTACAACGTCGTCTGCTAATGTCGATTTTAATTGGTCATAAGATCCAAAAGATTTAATTTTTCCATTTTCCATTACGATCAAAGCGTCTGACTCGTAATGAAATGCATCCGCACTCCCTACTAAAAAAGGATCTGCAATAAAAGTTAGGGCCGCTGAGCGGATAGCGTGGGGGTGAGACTTGGTGGTCATAATTTCTCCAGTTTCTTTAAACAGCACATCCTATGCAATTTTTTAGGATCGAGCAATTCTTATGAATCTTCCTACGTCATTCTTCATTATTTATAAAGTTTTTTACTCTAGTCGAAAGCAACCTCCTAGATTATTATTTCCTCACGTATTTACTGCGATTTAATATCATTTCCAGGGAAAAACTAATGAAGCGCACATCAAAAAGAACTCTGGCCCTTATTGCTCACGACGGAAAAAAAGCCGATATGATCGCTTTTGTAAAAGATAACTTAGAATTTTTTAAAACTTTTGAACTGGTGGCCACAGCGACAACCGGAAAACTTCTCCAACAGACTGGCCTGAAAGTTAAAAAAGTGTTGTCGGGTCCCATGGGTGGAGATGCTCAGATCGCGGCAATGGTTGCGACTGGAAAATGTCAGGCCGTGATTTTTATGCGTGATCCGTTGGGGATGCATCCTCACGATCCTGACATTTCTTCTTTGCTTCGGATTTGTGATGTTCATGATGTGCCGCTGGCAACTAATCCTTCGACGGCGCAGTTGATTGTGAAGGGGCTTTATAAAAATTTATTGCATAAGTAGAATTGAATGGAACTTATAGAGTAGTGCTTGCTTAAAAATGCGTATAAAAATTTGCTGTTCGTAAGGATGTGCGAGTTCAAGTCTTTTGTATGGCACCAATTAAAAAGCTAGACGAACCATTCAATTTACTCAAAAAACTAGTAGTAAGGAAGTAATTTCCTTTAAGTTATTGAGATAAATTTTTCTTCCATCACCGCAGTCCAAATAGTAAATATTATCAATAAAATCTTTGTTGTTGATCTGTTCTTTCTTTTCCAAACAAGAACTTCCCCAATAATTTTTTGTATTTTCTTTATTAAATAAATTTCGATTTGAAATATTCGGGAAAAATGTAACTGAGTGAATTTTGCCTTCAGACGAAATACCTATAGACCATTTTTGTATATTCAAATTTTTATCAAGATAAATCCAAAACTCTTGATTGTTTATACCTTCTCGTAAAATAGAATTTGGACGACCCAAAACTGCAACTATTTTTTCACTATTCCATTTTTCGTCTTTAATTTCATTTAACAATTCCCATTCATTTTTTTCTTTATTCATTTTATCTGAAACACTTGTGTTTGTTGTGCATCCTAAAAAGAAAAGTAAGAAAAAAATATTTTTAAAAAAGTTCGTCATTTTTTTATTCCTAAACCTCTTAGATTAAAATTTGCCGAAGTTGTTTCGCGCTCGTTCCTAAGACTTCGAGATACTTCATAAACAGTTTACCAAAAAGAATAAAACAAGAAAGTGTTGATCAAATTATCATGGAGCTTAAAAAGTTTAAATTATTTTAAGTTCTTACAAAATAAAATACATGAGTCGGGCTTAACAAAAATTTCCGCAAGTATACTAAAAAACTATGCGACAAATCTTCTATTGCCTTTGAAAAATTGGTGCTCTAGTGTCCCATTGTTTTTGAAATCAAAAACATTTCGGCCATTCAAGGTCGTAAAAATTTGTCCAAGGGGTGTTATTATGAAAATGACTAAGTTTTTTGCTTTAGCGGTCTGCATTTTTTTATTATCTTTTGAGCTTTATGCCGACATCGGAAACACAGCAACTCAACAGACCTGTACCCAAACAGGAACTGATTCAACACCCGTTCCACCCAATGCTAATAATATTTGGAACACTGGTGGCCTCAACAGAAACCTTGATAGAATGGTCTATAGACGCAATATAATAGCTTACAAAATCAAGTGGAGTACCGGCTGGAGCGGCTGGATTGTTAAAGGTGTAAATGATCTTTATGCTTTTGCGACACCAAGTACTACCCCGTCTGGAGCAATCGATGCACGCCTCACATGGATATATTTTTACGACCATGAACATCAGTTCATCTCATGTAACTAGCAAACCTATTCTATGAGTCCAGTTCTATTAATTTAGTGCTGGACAACTGGGCCAGATAAAATGGGAGCCACTGAGACCGGACTTTTACTTCTTACTGCACTTTTTTAATATCAAAATTTAAATCGAAATGTTCAGACTTGTAGTCTAAAGAGACGTGAACCTGAGTGCCATTTTTTAAATTTTTAAATCATCAATCGTGGTGTTTGCAAAATCATCTTTTTTATATTCGCATCAGGATTCTCACTAAGTGATTTCTTCACAATCTTACTAAATTCAGTAAATGCTTCTAACGGGACGAGTCTCTGATCTAGATTCACTTCTTTTCC
>JAQTTZ010000183.1 GCA_028710485.1 Bacteriovorax sp.
TTACCATCACTATTTACCAGATTATGAATGGTTTTTCGAACTAACAATGAGAGAGGATTGTCCGCAAGGCTTTAAAACACTCCCAAATCCTAATCCTAATATAGCAAGCAATGATGATCTGTTTCCTATATGCAATAAGCAGGCAAGCAAAGTTCTCCAAAAATAGTAAACGGTGAGTTTCAATTTTAAAAAAGTAAGTTTCCAAGGGAAAAATAATTTTTTTGATACATTTTCTAGTTTTGCTAGTGTATAAAAATTTAGTGCACGCTGTTTGGAGATTTTATGAAACAATTTATTTTAGCATTCTCTTGTATTGTAGTTTCCTTAAATACATTTGCTTCTTCTGATTATCCTGTCTACTCAAATCTGACAAACGACGGAGCAGGAATCAATAGAAAAAATGCTTATAAGGAAATGACTAATGAATGTTTAAATGGTGATGTCGAAGACATTAAATGGATTGTAAAATCGAAAATTTTGAAAACTGAATATGGTTACTATCAGGGAACATGCACTGAAAGAAATATCACTAAGGCCTATAAAGTAGTTGAAGTGTTTTCCAATGATACAAATGACTATTCTGGTGATAATTTGCAAAAAGCTAGACAAGAGCTTGTTGCTCAATGTCCTGGAGAAATCATAATGCAACAATGGGTAACTACAAGTATCTTCCGTGGGACAAATTATGGGTATATATTTGGTCTATGTAATCAAGCAAGAGCAATGAATTAAGGTTGTTTGTTGATATAGAGATGGTATTTTAGGCGTTAGATACACAGAACTTATTCCATTAACGATTGAGCCATTAAAGATCTTTACAAAAAATGGTTCATTGATAGTTCATCAATCCACAGAGAGATTGCCTCAGTGAAGGCGGAAGCTAATGCAAGGGCAAATAAACTTGAAGCCGAGAACGCAAAACTAAAAACTAGAGCTGACAAAGCTGAGAAAGATAACGCGGCAATCAAAGCTTATCTGGACCAAGGCAGTGTGGAAAGTCAACTTTGGTAAAAAATCTCACAGGTGATTGGAGATATTACGATCTTGAGAGCCCAGAAGATTATCAGCTTATAACAAAAGACCCAGCGATATTTTTTCAATTAAATGGAGATAAAATTATCATTGATGAGGTCCAGCAATACCCAGAGTTATTTAAGGTTTTACGCGGTGTCATTGATCAAGATCGCTCCAAGAAGGGACGATTTATTTTAACAGGTTCCAGTTCTCCTGAAATTATTAAGGGCCTTACGGAAAGTTTAGCTGGAAGAATTGCAACTGTTGAACTTTGGCCCTTTAAAACTAGCGAATATGTAGGGACAGAAATTTCTCCTATTTATGATTTAGTTATTAATGGAGTGCACGACTGTCGAGAGTTTTTAAATTTAAAATCGACCGTATCATTAAAACAAAGTTTGAATGTATGGCACCTAGGAGGTTTCCCTGAACCGTTGCTAGAGCATGATAGTCAATTTTATAAGCAATGGATGGAAAATTATATTGCTAATTACGTCAGTCGAGATGTTAGAGGTCTTTTTCCTAAACTCAATATACATAACTTCAAAAGATTTTTAACCCTTCTGGCCCAATTTTCAGGACATCAATTGAATATGAGTGAAATGGCCAGGTCGCTAGAAGTTAATAGCACTACCATCAAAGATTATCTTGATATTATCCACCAGACTTTTATTTGGCGTAACTTAGATGCATTTGAAAAAAATTCTTTAAAAAAAGTGCAAAAGGCCAAGAAAGGTTTTTTTCGGGATCAGGGAATTTTACATTATTTTTTAAAAATTAAATCGCTAGATGATTTACTCATTCATCCTGTTGCGGGGTTTTCTTTTGAAAGTTTTGCCACAGAAGAAATTATTCGCGGCTTGCAAACCACGATGGAAACTCAACTCGATTTTAGTTATTATCGTACCATTGATAAATCAGAAGTTGATCTCATTGTTGATGGGGCATTTGGTATTGTTCCCATTGAAATAAAACTAGGATCTGCAACTCCCAAAAAAAGTTTATGGGGATTGGAAAATCTAATTAGCGACATGAATTTAAAATATGGAATTGTAGTGAACTGCGCTCAAAAAATTGAGCTACTAACTGACAAAATTGTTCAGATTCCCATCAATTACTTTTGATTTGCACATCGTTTTGCTGGCAACGTCGGGATAGGAACGACGAGTCCAACTACTACTCTTGATGTGCGAGGAAATATTTATACATCTGGTTACTTTGCACAAGGAGGATTTGGAGCAACTGGACAAAATAATCAAGTTTGTTATCTTCAAAATGGTCCGAATAGCTCTTTCACGTTTGGAACTTGCAGCTCACTGGGTAAGTACAAAACTAATGTAACAGATATTCAGTTGGCATTGGACACCGTACGGCGTAGCGCTTTGGACGGCCGCTGGAGTTCTTCAAGGAGCTTCCTCACGTGCCTGGAAAGAAAATTTTACAGCGCTTAAAAAACCTGAAATTCTGCAAAAAATTAATCGATTAAATATTTCCAGATGGAATTATAAAACAGAGGGCGCAGGCATCACCCATATCGGTCCGATTGCAGAAGAGTGGGCCCAAGAATTTGGAACTGGAGAAGACAACAAGCACACTGCTCTTATCGACGAAGCGGGTGTTGCGCTGGCCGGATTGCAGGGTCTATCGCAAGAGCAAGATCAGCTCAAGAAAAAAATAGAAAAATCAGAAGCAGTACATGATTCTTTATTTCAATGGATCAAGAATTCATTCAAAGAAGTGACGGCATGGCTTCAAGATCACGACGAAAAAATTCTCAAGCTGCAAGCGGAAAATGAGAGATTAAAAGAACAAAATGAACTCATCCTCAAACGACTTGAGCAATTGGAAAGACGATCGCCATTCAATTGATCATCCTGATCTTGGAATAAATCCTGAAGCGTCTGCACTTCAGATATGATGAAAGACCTCAGGCCTTTTGCTTTTGTCGTTGAGGCCTGAAGATTGGAAGTCGTTCCTTGGATAAAGGTAAATATGATTGCTAGAAGTAATAATTTTAATATATTCATTTCAAATTGATCCTAAGTTTTTTAAAATTTTGCGTTGTGATACTCAAGCTCCAGCTCAGAAGTTCCCTCTAGAGTTGCGAGTCCTACATCTCCACCAGGCCCAAATGAAAATGAAGGAGAAATAGTCTCAACGGCCCAGTCTGATTTTTTATATTTGCTTTTTGCTAATTTTTGTTGAAAGTACTCAGCAAAACGAATTGCTTTTTTAAAACCTTTCCTCACCTTTTCGCTGTTGATAAAAGTTACTTGGCTTAAATCTTTTGTACCTTCTTCTTTTTCATCAGAAGGTTTGAAAGAGACTTTAGTCAATATTTCAGCTGAAGCTTCTGCAATTCCAACATTTCCCGACAAAGAAATTCCTATTGAGACATTAAAATTCTCAATCATTACTTTTTTTGAGGCCGGTTCTTCTTCAATGGCATTAGCGATTTCTTCCGCCAAATTATTCATTAATTGTCTGCTGCCCTCAGCAACTTTTCCCAAGGTATTTTTTTCTTTACTCTCATTGAATGATCTTCTCCATTCAAATCTCATACGAATTTCTCCGCCAGCACTAGCTAAGGCCATAGAGACAGTGGCATCTGCTGCAACCGTTAGTTCCAGTCTAATTTTATATGGAATCCAGGATGAAACTTCAGAAGCTTCAATTCCCTTTATCATTTGCTGAAATAGTAGTGCTTTTTTTATTAAATTTCTTTTAAGTAATTTTTCATCACGAACTTTGCCTTTTGCCACCAGGCCTTTGGCAAGTTGACCGAAGATCTTTTCAACATCTGTTATTTTTTGGATACCTTGGAAATTTACTGTTCCTGCTTTAAAATCATCATTTTCATCTGCATTTGTACGGGATCTTTTTTTCCAGCTTAACTCAATTGCCTTTCCTCCTCCCCAAGATTTAATTCCAATTAAGTGCTAGGGTGGTTACAATTTCATCAAGCTGCCATCCTCTCGCATTTTTTTATCTACTTTTTCCGCATTCTCACTATTAGACTGATAATAGTATCCAAAGTATTATCTAAGTCGTAGCTTTTATCTTTTATCTTTTATCTTTTATCTTTTATCTTTTATCTTTTATCTTTTATCTTTTTGCGTTTGAGTAAAAGCATTATCTTGAACTGGTGAAAAATACCATTCTTTAGGGAGTGGACTTGCAAAAACATTTGTCGACAGCGATAGTTTTTGTCTGGTACTAAAACTTCAACAAGTTTTCCTTTTTCATCGAGTCCAGTAATTAATATTCCAGAGGGCTCCTTTTTTCATCCCACGAATCCAAGCTGCATACAAACAAGTATCAAAAATCGCACTGATCTCGAATTGAGAGATATAGCAAAAATGTACAACCCTGTGCTGCGAGGTTTAAGCACCAAGATGCAGTCTAATATTTACTCCTTTTTTTATTTTCATATAAATCAGGAATTACAACTTCGCTCATTTTATCCCATGGAATATGATTCGATAAAATAATCATGGGATGTACTTCTGGAACTAAAAGTTCTATTTTTAAATCAGATTTAATAAGATATTTTAATTTTGAAATGTCTAACGACATTGGAAAGCTCCTTTTTTTCGCAGTAGTAAACGAATTTCAGGAGTTTTTTTATGCTTTGAACAGGCCCAGATTTAAAATATCTGTATTTTTTAAGTTAAATCGCACCAAACTCTAATTAGCAAATCTAATGCCCAACATTGGTAAGAGATTATAAGGAGATCTAATTCTGTAACCACTCACCCGGTTTTTAAATAATCTTATTTATTTTGCTCCTATGGGGCCATGGGCCTTGGCCTTCTATTTTGAATGAATTAATCTTTCGAAATGATATTTGATAGAGAATATATCCGAAAGC
>JAQTTZ010000066.1 GCA_028710485.1 Bacteriovorax sp.
AAGGACTCGTGGGTTCGAATCCCACCTCCTCCGCAACCTGTAATGATGACTATATAGAAATGATAAAATTGGTCATGATGAAAAAAGTCTTAATTGCAATAGGTGTGATAATTGTTTTAATTATTGGCTTGGTTTTCTTTAAAAAAGAAAAACCTTCTTCCTTAGACCAAATAGTTTATGAAGAGACTTTATCAGTTTCAAGACAATATACCCTACTGAGATATCGAAGTGAAAATGTTCTGATGAATGCAAAAGGATACGGTGATTATAATAAATGGAGTCAAGAAGTGGCTGTAATTATTGAGGATTGGAAAACTTTGGAAAATGAAGCGAATGAATTAGAAAAAAATGCAGATAAACTGGCTAATGAAAAAATAACTTTAAATTTAATTCAAAATGCTTATGCCTACGATACAGCTGAGGTACAAAAGGTGATTGAAAGTGCACCGATAGGTAAACAAATTAGAACCTTGGCTCAGCATTTTGGGGTAGATGCCAAAATGGCTCAATTGATTTTAAACCAATCACAAGACCAAGCAACCAGAGACGCTTGGGGTGAGGCTGGGGATAAATTTCAATCTATGGAAAACGATGCGGTAAGACTAAAAAATGGTTGTAAGGTAACTGTTTATGTGGGAACAGTGGCTTTGAGTAGAGGGGTGGCTGGAGTTGTTTCATCTGGAGTAGTAACGACTGCGGGGACTGTAGTGGCTGGAGCTGATTTGGCTTTGGAAATTACTGAAGATGAAGCTAGAATTGCCTTGGGAGATAAAAATAAAATTACCGAAATGGCAGGAAGTATTCGAAGTGTAACTGAACCAGCTGCGTCTATTTTGACACTAGCCAATATTCCAGGAAACTTAAGTAAGGCAGTTGATAAATTTGCAGCAGTGAATTTTGCGGCTGATCAGATTAGGTCTAGTGTTCAGGATAAAAAAATTATTGGAATTAGTATTGAAACTAATGATAAGGGTGAAGTAAAAGCAGAAGTTTCTGGATTAACTGAGGAAGAATTGCCAGTTTGGAAAAAAGAAAACAACGTGGTTGATTCAACTCAATCGATTGAAGAAATAATAAAAGAAATTGAAACAGAAACTAAAGAAGAAAAAGTAACGGAATTTCCAAAGGAAGAAGAGAAAAAAGAAACTGTAAAAACAAATTCTGATAATACTGAGATTCAGACATTTAAAGTAGTCAATGTAAGCGGTGAGTCTTATATGATGGATAGTTGCTTTAGTTCAACTTGTTGGGATGATTTGGCAGCTAACCCAGCAGAAGATATTGATGTAGGTGGTATTTATACTATGGGTAAAGTTTTTGGAAATGGAGAAAGTTTCAAAAAAAGTTTTCGAACGTCAGATTTAAAGGATAATCATCGTTTAGATGGAGGTTATAAAATAACGGTTTATTTTGCCATAGCTCCCTTTGAGGGACCGAAAAATAAAACAATTGATTATGGAACATGGTTAAGTGAGTCGGTGGAAATACAGGCGAATTATGGAGATGAACCAGTGGTTGAATGGGATGGAAGTGAATTAAAACAAGTACAATAGTTATAGAGATAGAATAGTTCCAGACCCACCTCCTCCGCAGCCTGTAATGATGAGTATATAGGAAAAATTATTAATTGCTTTGTATTAGTGTTAACCTTAATTGTTAAAAATAAATTTAAAAAATATGAAAAATAAACTTTTTTTGGGAATTGTAATAACTCTCATAGTAGGATTTACTGTTGGATACTGGTTAAGTAGTTCTAAAAACAATGCCAAACTATCTGAAAGTGTTCAACCTAATAAGAATAATTGTCTGTCTGATGATTGTTTGCTAGTTAATGATTTAGATTACCCTGTTAGAGAACTATCTCCAGAGGCACAGAAGGCATTAGATGAAGCAATAAATGACGAATATAAAGCTTTGTCGACATATGAAGCAGTTATTGCTAAGTTTGGAAATGTTAGGCCCTTTGCAATGATTAAAGGGGCTGAAGAACAACATATTGCTTCGTTAAAGGCAATTTATGATAAATACGGATTAATAATTCCGACAAATACATGGCCAGCAGAAATTAGTGTTCCAAAAACACTTCAGGAATCTTGTCAAACTGGAGTAGAGGCTGAGATTGCCAACGGAGCATTGTATAAAGATAAATTATTACCAGACGTATCAGACTACGAAGATATCTCTGGAGTTTTTACCAATTTAATGAATGCTTCAATACAGAAACATCTTCCTGCATTTGAAAAATGTAATTAATTTTTGAACAAAATTAGTTATAGAGACAGTTTGTTACCAGACTCACTTACTCCATCAAGATGTATTCGCCCTGTTCTATGAGTTATTTTGTAATTTAAGAAATTTTACAATTTCATTAGTAACACGATTGGTTTGCTCTTCTGACTTTCTAAAATCATGACCGATTCCTTCTAGTCTAATCACATATGGATTATTGATGACATTAACTGTCTCTTCTGTTTCTGATAGTGAAACAACCTGAATTAAATTTAAATTTAACTTAAGATCCTTAAGTCTGCTCCCTCTTCCGGTTGGGCCGGGACTGATGAGTCCGTATGGAGTAAATCTATAAAGAACGAAAGGGTTTGACTCAAAACTTAGTCATTGAAATTAATGCTAGTCTTATAATATTGATTATAAGGGATGTTTTTGATATAATTTGAACCTAATATTTAAATCCAGCAAACAAAAAGCGTTTGCTTTGACATAAATAGTTCCTTAACAGTCAGTTTTTAAATAAATAATTTTTGGAAAGGAGGAGTAATTATGAAATTACTCACAAAAATGATGACTGTACCAATCATAAAATCTATCCTGGATAACGATCTGTACAAGTTCACCATGATGCAAGCTGTCTTTCACCAATATCGCGACGTTGAGGTAGAGTATGACTTTAAATGCCGAAACAAAGGACAAAGACTTGGCCACCTGGCCGAAATAGTAAGGTGTCAAATCGACCTAATGGTTGATCTTCAGCTACAGGTACTGGAAAAAGCGTTTTTACAAAGTAAAATTCGTTTTTTGACCCCTGATTTTATTGAATTTCTGTCAGACTTTCGCTTTGATCCTTTAACTGTCACCGTTATCAATGATGATGGTGAACTACGAATCCATATCAAAGGGAAATGGGTCAATACTATCCTTTGGGAGGTTCCGATCTTAGCTATAGTCAGTGAAGCTTATTTTTGCACTTTGCCTAATGTAAATCTGGAACATAGTTATCAGATCGGCAGAGAAAAACTTGCTAAAAAAATTGAGCTTATCAACTTCTATCATTTACCTATTAATGAAATGGGTACAAGGCGGAGATTTACTCGTGAATGGCAGGATGAAATGGTTAGCACGCTTGCTCGCGAATGTTCTTTTAATGATTTTCGGGCTACATCTAATGTTTTTCTAGCAATGAAGCACAACATCAAGGCTATGGGGACTATGGCCCATGAATGGATCATGGCTCATTTGAGCCTGGTTAGTGATATTAGTCAAGCGCAAAAGCGTGCCCTTCACGTCTGGCAACAAGAGTTCATCGACGATCTAGGTATTGCACTCTCAGATACTTTTGGTACCGATGCTTTTTATCGAGATTTCGATACTGTTCTCAGCCGGTCATATTCCGGTCCTCGACACGACTCAGGAGACCCCTACGCTTTTGGTTATAAAACCATAGACCATTACAAGGAGATGGATATCGATCCGACTGTCAAAGTAGTTACTTTTAGCGATGGCTTGAAAATTAATGAAAAAATCATCGTGCCATTATTTTTGACTTTCGTTCGTTATTTCCGAATCAATTTCGGTGTTGGTACTGACTTATCCAACGACCTTGATTACCATCCTTTGAATATCGTTATAAAGATGTCTTCCTGCCAAGGTAAACCTGTGGTTAAGCTTAGCGATGTAGAAGGAAAAGAGATGGGTGATCCCGAAATGATTAAGAGGGTCAAAGCAGCCTATCCGCGGAATTGATTTTATTTAAAAAACTGTTTTTAAAACACCCAATGTTCGTTTAAATACGAATTGACATCTGGGTGTTTTTTTTGGCAAAAAAAAGACCCTATTTAGCCAAAAAGCTAGATTGGGTCTTTTAAGACACCGATTAAACAATGAGACTTCCGGGATTATCCCATCTGCTATACAGATGACAATCCGATCGGAGGATCGCATATTTCAGGGTGTTTTTAACAGTCTGATTCATACAGTCGTCATCCAGGACAACTGACATATCACAAACTGAATACAAAATGGCACCAAAAGGAAGAATTTCCAATTTGGTTCCTTTTTTAATGAACTTTTTTATCTTTTTTAAAAGATTAGGAGAACAAAGATGTTCCAAAATCCATTGATCTTGTGGAGTATTGGCTTTGGGTGAAGTATAAAGTTTACGAATGGTAACTTGGTCAGCTCCAAGACTTTTGGCTTTGGAAAAAATCTCACCGGGAGTACGTGTGTTGTAAACATCACTCATGTTGAGCGACAACCTCAGATTAATATGGTGTGACTTAATCTTCTGACAAAGAGTCTCGATTTCAAACCTGAGCTTCTCTGGAATCTGTTCAATATCAGCGTTTGACTGATCATCAAAAATATCCGATAAGCTCAGTGATATGGTGGAGACCATAACTGTCTTCTTGAGAAACTCTAGATATTCATCGTCAAGATGAACACCAGATGTCTGTAGCTCTATCTTTTCGAAAGGGTTTCCTAAAAGTCTCATCATCAAGGAAAAATCAAAAAGATAACGTTTGTTTACAAGTGGTTCGCCGCTTCCGGTAAGAACAATGGTTTGACAGCCACATTTTTGGACATATCTCAGTCGACTCAGATAATCGTTAAAAGCGACATCAAAGTCTTTTTTGCCAAAAAGCATTCTGTTCTGATAAGGATTCTCGTGCATATGAGCTACACAAAAACGGCAATTATTGGGACACCCTCCAGGGATGTCAATTGACAAACTCTGGATAATTCTTTCACTCAAAAGAAGTACCTCCTCCTATTTTTAAATTGTCCAAAGAACTTATAATTTTAGCATTTTTAGGTATAAAAATCAAATTATAGGATATATTATGAGCAAAAAAAGAGACTCTTACTGTAACCCACAAGTTGGGACAATAGGAGCCTCTATTAAAGAGAAAACAAAACAATAAATCTTAACCAGCTAATTGGTTTGTCTTAGTTGAATTGTCTTAGTTACCGAAACCACCCATGGCTGTTTTACTGAACGAAGCAGCATTTTGGCTGGCACGCGAGGCAGACTGGGAGAAGAGCTTGAAGCTTTTACCAATCTCGTGAGGATCACTGGAAGGGAGAAGAATCCACTTGGGATCGATGCCCATATCAGCAAAAACCTGACGAAAATCAGTGTCTCCATCGTCAATGCCCATGGCAGCGATGATGTGATTTTCGGAACGACGCATATCAGTAACAATACTGGCAACGTCCCGGGCGCGATTGTTTCGAGAGTGCAGATCATCCCCATCGGTAATGATGAGGGTAATGGTACGGACAGGAACCCCATTGTCGGAAAATTCCTGCGCCTTGGCCATGACCGTCCCCAAAAAAATCACACACTGGTCATATAAAGGAGTTCCCCCGTCAGCGGAATAGTTGCGACTGTTCATCCTCTGGCAGTTGGTGAGCTGCCCGTAAGGGTTAAGCACCTTGCCATTGAGATATCTGGTATGCAAAAGGATACTGTCGTGTTTTTTGCTGGCGGAAAGGATTTCGTCGACGATCATGTTGTGACCGCTGCACATAATATCGGAGCCGCTGGGAATACAGGAAATAGACCCGGAGTCGTCGATCAAGATGTTGACCAGTACAACTTCGGAAGCTTTGACATCGTCAACATCTACTCCCAATCCATTTTGGATCTGAGCTCCAATATCGGTAACACCTTTGAAGATGTTGGCCGATTGTTTGGTAAGAGCTCCATCGTCAACCGCGTTGTCAAAAAGAGTATTTACATTTTGTGACTGTGACATTTTTAACACCATACCTTTCTTTAAATTTCGAAGCCGTGATTTACAACATCCGGCCAGGTCTCGATGGGATCAGTGGTTTTGACAACATGCATGCCGGCATTTTTGAAACGTTCCAGAGCAGCATTCATGTTATCAGTGCCGTCGTAAATCGGTGGTATCACGACCGGGGAGATAGCATCTTCGAGAAGATAAATCTTACCGGCCAGCTTGGGATCAACAGCGAGTATTTCAGTAAGAAAATCGTCGATCGACCAAGGAACACAATAATCCCCCGCTTCACCGCAGATAACGATAATATCGTTATCCATCAACTTCTTGATGAAATGAGCGTTTTTCTGAGCGAGGGCTTTGCCGTCGTGAGCGGAAAGGACTTCCGGTTTGAAAACTGAATAGTTTTCGGTCAGCGGATTGCCGCCTTTGATCTGAAATGCCCTTTCAACTCCCCTGGCAACGCCATGGAAAAAAGTCATTTCATCGACGATCGGCATCAATGCATGCCCAACACCACCGAGAATGGCGTGATATGTCCAAACTTGAAGGACATACCGACCACCCTTGGTAAGGGTTTCGACATAATGGAGAGCGTATTTCTGCAACCAATTAAGATCGCCATTGGCGATGGTCTTGGCAACGGCAGGATTGACTCTCCAGGTTCCGTTTTTGACTTCGTCGTAACTGATTTGAGTAACGTTCTTGATAGGATGCTCACCCTTATCGTTGATCCAGAAAAGTGGATGAAAGATTTGATAAATCAGGTGAGTATCCAAGGTCGGCGCCCATTCAGTGATGACATCGAGGTTGCGATAGCCGAATTCGGCCAGTCTGATACAGTCCTCAACCGCGCCGCGTCCTGATCTGCCTCCGACAAAAAGTTCGCCGCCGTCTGGCATGCAAAAAGTGATTTGCATGTCAATTGGCATGACGCAGATTTTGCACTTATCCGTGGAGTAATGTTGGACATGATTGTCTTTGGCGTAATCGAGGGCCGCCTGTTCAATGTTGGCGTATGGCACGATCCTGAGCTTGTCGGCAGTGTCTTTGCTTTCCTGGAAAAAACCAGGAAGCGGAAGTGTTCTCTTTGACATAATAATTACCTCTTTTCCTATTATTTTATTTGGAGAAATTTGATGACTTTATCGTTGACAACAAAAACTCCTCCATTGCCTGAGAGTTGACCCAGGAACAGATTTGAATTGGCATCAACAAAGGGCTCTGTGTCAGGGAATTCCCTAACGGCTTCGATCTGTCCATTTTTAACTTCCAACCTAATTAGACCATCATCTGTGGACGTAAAGAGGAAGTTTCCAACGGCACATTTGCCTCTAATTTGAGACAACCATGAACCATCACCGGCTTCACATTGAGACGTTGCTTCAATAGAACCGTCAGCCTTGATAACAGAACAGGTGTTGATTATTCGAGTCTTTTCTTTGGTTGAAGTAAAGAACCAACATCTTTCTTTTGCAAACACACAAGTCGAGTCAACTAATTGTCCTTGAATCCTAGGGATTTTGACATTATCGTTGAGACCACGACCGTTAGTGTTGAAAATAAAAGCTATTTGAACTTCACCGGCCCGGTAAAAACCAAACCCAAAATGTGACCCAACCCAAAAAAGGGTTTGATCAGCAAGGGTTTCACCAATGTATTCAGGTGCCAAAGGACTATCCTTTTTTAAGGAACCTAAAGTACTCCAATAGAAATTGCTTTCATTGGCATCAAACATTGGTAACAAGCCTCCATACGTATCGACAGAAATTTTTTCAACAACCTGACTGCCGTCTAAGACTACCATCTGACCTCCTTTCCCAATGATGGTTTTTTGGTTACTTATCCGATACCGCATGGTGTTATCAAGCGGACTAGAGATAACAACAGAACCATCTTCTCTTTTGTACTTGTTGTTTTCATGATAAAGCCAATTCATCTTGCCATTTTGAAAAGCGGCAAAAAGAATATGGCCTTTTGTTTGAAAAATAGTAGTAGCGGTAACTTGACCCCTAACTACAATAACCTCTTTCACTGCTGCAGGAGCTGCAAATTTACAAAAAGGACAACTCCCTCTAGCGTGAATTCCTCCACAATTTGAACAAACTGTCCATCGCATATTTTCAAGTATGCCTCTGGGGAAAATCGTCCGATAATCACGTTCAAACATCTTTTGAAAAAGATCTAATAGCTCATCGGGAAGAACACTATAGTGAATTGCTGGCTTAGGGTATTTTACTTCCGGATTAAAAACAGTAATTCTGTGCAAAGGTCTCTCACTATGATTGACCATTTTCATTTTGTTTTTGGGTTTAAAAACACCACCATACGGATCAACAAACAAGAAACTTTGCATAAGCATAACAGCAAAAGCATACCAATCGGACATCTCACTATGTGGTTTATACATAATGAAACTCCCGATATTTAGGTTGTCATTCTTTTCCTGAATGGTAGTTGCTCGGATGTTAAGTGGGTCAATAAACTTAGTGGTAAAGGTAGAACAAAAGTACTTGCCAAACTGAAAGCTATCGGCATCAAGAACAAAGGCATCGGTTCCTTTAACAAGGACATTTAAGTCGTTAAAGTCTCCAAAAACAACTTTTTCTTGATGACTAAGACTAACAGTTTGATGAAGATCAAGAAAAATATCCCTGACATCATCTTTAGCAACAGTTCTCCCAAAACTAGGCTCACTGTAATGTGTAATTAACTCTGCTCCCCTAAGTAACTTCATCACATAACCTGCGATGTGGTTTTTAGGGAAATAAGCTAATTTAATCGGTTGGATAATTTTGTTTGGTAAGCCACAAGGAAACTCTTTGAGCTTTGTTTGATGAATCTCTAAGCGCATTTGGGCGCTCATTTGTTCGTTAGGTTGTCCAACGAGATCGGGGTGATCTGGTGTTTTGAACAATTTTAAAGCAAGAGAATTACCGATATCGTAAATATCAGCTTCTCCGCCTTTACCGATGGCTTTAGAAGGACTTAGATCAATCCTTTGACCATCAACATAGACATAAGCCATTTACGATACCTCCTTTTCTGTAACTCTTCCGACGACCAGGGTTGTATCATCTGGTAATCGACCCCTTTCAATAAACTTTGACCCATCTTTTTCAATGTGAACAAAATCACGATTGATCAAATTGAGTCTGCGATTAATCCCCTCTGGATTTTTAAAATAAAAATCTTCTTCCCAAAACTGACTAACAGGTCCAACGAGGTCAGATTTTCCTGCTAGAGTAAGATCAGCAGAGACCATAAGATCATTGACACCATCAGTTCCGATTAAAAAAGATTTCATTTCTTCAGTGGGAATCTTCTCCACGATATTAAAATCGAGAAAATTTGGTTCTTCGTCACTAAATGTGACATCGAGAAGTGGGTAGGCTAAGTATGGTGGAGCGTTGTTTTTAAACGGGCCTATTTGATAAACCCCTCCATTGATGATAACTACTCCATCCCCTAATGAGAAAAAAATAGTTTCATTTGAGGAAACAACAGCTCCGATAATAGTGAACAGAAAATAACTGTTGACTATATCAAAAACACTTTCGCCCATTTGGTTTGACAGGGTTCTAATATAGGCTAAAACATCGTTTTTGACATGTTTCCAAAAGCTTGGGTGAGACAAGTTATTTCCAAATCTTAACCATCTTTTGGTTTGGCTAAGAATGGAATTAGCAACAAGTCTGACACCTATTTTAGAGCCAACTTCTGAAAACCGACAACCACTACAACCATCAGAAACAAGTACTACCGAGATATCATCTTGAACCTCAATAAAATACGAGTCTTGATTGTTGGTGTTTGTTTGACGATGCTTTGTACCTATTATTGAACCACCAGAAAACTGGTATTCAACCAAAATTATCACACCTTTCCTTTATATTTTTATATTATCCGAATAACAATTAAATCAATAAAGTAACTGATATTAATTAATTATCGGTATTTTCCTTTATTTTCGTGTTATTAACAGATTGTTAACGTGCGTCGCGATTATACTATGTAAGTGGTAAAAAATCAATATTACAGGATGTTTTTTAATACCTGACGAGTTAAATATTTAAAAAAGGATGAGTTGTTTTTGTGATATAAATTAGTTGTGGAGGGTTTTTGGGTTATTAAAAATAAGATTTGTTTCAAATTGAATTTGTTAAATATAGGATTAGTTAATTTAATTAAATAAGCAATATGTGGTTTGGAAAAGACAAAATTAGTTTAGTTTTAGGAGGTGGAGGCGCTAGAGGATTTTTTTATATGGGCGAAAAGGTTCCAGACCCACTTACTTCACTGGATGTAGTAAATTATAAAATTAGTTGTACTATAAATTAAGAGTGAAGAGCCTTTTGTTGATAAGAAAAATATTTTGTTTTTGGTTGTTTTTTTTAGTCTTATTTTTGATTTTCCAAAAATCTGAAGTTCGGGCGGATTTGGGGCCAAAACCAACAAAGGATTTTTCGATTAGTTTCGAAGGTAAATTTAAGGAGTCGGATTTAATGGACGGACGGCTTTACGAATGTGCAGATGTGTTTTGTACAAAAATGAATGAATTTCTGGAGTATGGACCTCAAGGCTTTGGTTGCAGAGGAAGTGAATGTCATGCACAGGCTTATGGGTTTAAAGATTGTTATTATAAAATAATTTTTACTTTTGCAGATAAAAAACTAGAAAGTAATGTTTTTACATTAAAACAATCCAATTTAGATATAACAGTAAAAAATGATGGATTAGTAGTAAAAGGAAATACATCGATAAATAAACCAACTGATAATAATTTTTGGATTTCTTTTTTAATAACGATAGTAATTGAGATGGTGATTTCCTTGATTTTCCTGTTATTAAGTAAAAAGACGCTATCAATTCTGAAGTGGGTATTTTTGTCGAATTTAATTTCCCTACCAATCGTGTGGTATTTATTTCCATCGATAAATGTGCCATACAAATGGCAATTAGGATTGTCGGAGATTTTTGCTGTATTGTTTGAATCGTCGTTTATTTACTATTTTGGAAAAAAATATATCAGTTATAAGAGAACTTTAGTCTTGAGTCTGTTAAATAATGTGGCAAGTGTGGTCGGAGGATTAATTATCCTGTTTTGGTTGAGTAAATAATTATTTTGGGAAAATTGAGCCGACGAGAAGACCAACGAAAGTAGCTAGTCCTCCAACAAAAAGCATTTCGATAGCACTGCGCCAGATTTTGCCAGTAAAAAGTTTGGCTCGAAGAAAAACTAAAACAAAAAGGCCAATAAAGGCAAAAACTACAGAAAGAATAGAACTATAAGGGTAAATAGTAAAAAATATTGGAATAATAGGGATGAAACCACCAATGATGTAAGAAAAAAACATAAACAAGCTACCGGTAATTAACTTATCTTCGTGGTGACTGTTGGGCAATTCATGAACTGCTTTTTCACTTAGATACTGACCAGCAGCCATAGACAAAGCTTCAACAGAAACAGTAACCAAAGCGGAAAGAACAATTATTCTAGGGTCGTGAATGGCAGCAGAGATACCAACAACAACGCCGGTAGTAGAGACTAGGGCATCCTGAAAACCAAAAACTAAACTACGTAAATAATCTTGGCGAATGCGAAAGATCATAATTAATGGTAACAAAACTACAATGTTATGATTGGTTATGAAAATATTGGTGGCTTTTTATTCGAAAACCGGTAAAACAAAACGAGTGGCTGAAAATGTGGCCAAGGCCTTGAGTGCAGATATTGATGAGATAATTGACCAAAGAGACAGAAACGGAATAAAGGGATGGCTATTGGGCGGACGGGATGGGATGAAAGAATCTTTAACTGAAATAAAAACAAAAAAAGATCCGGAGAAATATGATCTGGTGATAGTAGGAACGCCGGTCTGGGCCTGGAACATAACTCCGGCAGTAAGGACTTATGTGACGAAATTCAGGAAAAATATAAAAAGAATGGCAGTTTTGGTAACTGCCGGCAGCAGCAAACCGGAGAAAACAGTTTCCGGTCTGGAAAAAATCTGGGGTAAAAAGGTAGAAGTTTATGAAAGTTGGGTAGATGATGATTTTGATGATAACGAAAAATGTCTGAAAAAGACAAATGAGTTTTTGGAAAAGGTAAAAGGAATTAGAAGTTAATATTGTCTATTTCTTTTTTAATTTCTTCAGACGAATATTTTCCATTATTAAAGCGGAGTAAAGGAATCTTAAATTTTTGGAAAATACTTTCAACAAATTCATCGCGCTTGAAGTTTTTATATTTAGAATGAGAATAGCCGTCAAGCTCAATAGCTATTTTTGGAGTTTGAGTAGATTTATCGAATAAAACAAAATCAATTCTTTTGTTCAAACTATTAATTTCTGCCCAATTATGCCACTGATTAATTGGTTGGAAAATAGCCCCTAAAGAAACTTGCGGATATATCTCGTACCGATTTCCTACTGCTAGTTTGAGTTGGTTGAAAAATATGTGTTCATTGGAATTTAAAAGTGAAGGACGAAGTTTGAAATTATCAGAAGTGATTTTTTTTATAGGAAATTTTTTATCATAAATTTCTGATTTGTCTTTAATAAAGAAGTATTTACTAAAAATTTTAAAAACTAAAACAATCAAAACAATAGCGATTAAATATTCCATAAAAAAGTATAACGCAGAGAAAATGTGGGTTTGGGGTAAAATAGGGGGATGATGAACAGAAATCTTGATAATGCAAGACGAATGAAGAGTGATGAATTTTATACACAATATTGTGATATCCAAAAAGAAATTGAGGTTTATCTAGACTACAATAAAAATGTATTTAAAGGTAAGGTGGTCTATTGCAACTGTGATGATCCATATGAAAGTAATTTTTTCCGATATTTTGTACTTAATTTTAATAAATTAGAATTGAGGCAACTAATTACCACTAGTTATAAACCTTCACCGCTGGCAAACACTCAATTGGAATTATATAGTGACAATAAGACTGTAACTCCACAAAAAGGTAGACCTAAAGTAACTGCTAATAAATTTATTATTAATGAAGTCTATGACACAGATGGTGATGGTGAATTTAATCTGAAAGACATTGCTAAAAAATTAAGAGAGAATAAAAATAATGAGTGGGCACCATTAAAGGAAAATGGTGATTTTAGGAGTGCGGAATGTGTCGAGTTGTTAAAACAATCTAATATTGTGGTGACCAACCCTCCATTTAGTTTATTTCGAGAATATGTTAAACAACTTTTTGAGTATAATAAAAAATTTGTGATTATTGGAAATATGAATGCAATTACTTATAAAGAAATATTTTCATTAATAAAAGCTAATAAATTATGGTTGGGTCAAAGTATATCTAGTGGTGACCGAGAATTCCAAGTACCAGACAATTATCCAATAACCGCCTCTGGATGGAGAATCGATGATAGTGGCCGAAAATATATCCGGGTAAAAGGTGTTCGTTGGTTTACTAATCTAGATCATGGTCGCCGCCATCAGTCACTACCGTTAATGACAATGGTTGATAATTTAAAATATAGTAAACATAAAGAGATCAAAGGAAAAGATTCGTATAATCATTATGATAATTATGACGCGATTGAGATCCCTTTTACTGACTCTATTCCTAATGACTACGAGGGGGTAATGGGTGTTCCTATAAGTTTTCTTGACAAATATTCCCCACAACAATTTGAAATATTAGGAATGTCAGCTTCGGCTGGATACAATAGAGATATAGTAGGTATCCCTTTTTTAGGGGTTAAAGATGCACGCCCATTAATAAATGGAAAAAATACATATGCTCGAATTTTTATAAAAAACAAAAAAATATGAAAACAATATTAAAAACTGAAGTTACGGTTAGAAGTATTTGTGATGGGTTTGTATATAACGAACTAGAGGGAAAGGGATTGTTTGGTTTGGCGGGGAAATTGACAATCCAGCCAGAATATCAACGAAATTATATTTATGCGTCCATTGATGGAGGGAAGAAAGAGGTGGCGGTGATTGATTCTATTCTTAAGGGCTATCCAATAGGGTTAATTTATTTTAATAAAATTAATAGTGATAAATTGGAAGTTTTAGATGGGCAACAACGGATTACTAGTTTAGGACGATTTTTAGCCGATAAATTTGCTATTAAAGATGAAAATGGAATGGAGCAATATTTTAGTGGGATGGCAAAGGATAAACAAAATAAAATTTTGGAGGCTAAATTACTAATTTATGAATGCGAAGGAACAGAAAGTGAAATAAAAGAATGGTTTAAGACAATTAATATTGCTGGGGTGCCACTTAATAATCAGGAATTACTTAATGCGGTCTATTCCGGACCATTTGTAACTTTAGGTAAAGAGGAATTTAGTAATAGCCAAAATGCAAATATCCAAAAATGGAGTGCTTATGTATCAGGTACTGCTAACCGGCAAGACTTTTTGGAACGGGCTTTAGATTGGGTGAGTAAAGGAAATATTGGAGATTATATGAGTAAACATCGTTACGATAAAGATATTAATGAATTAAAAACTTATTTTAATGGCGTGATTGATTGGGTATCCAGTGTTTTTACCGATATTGAAAGTGAAATGCGAGGATTAGAATGGGGACGATTGTATGAGGAATATCATAAAAAATCTTATGATTCGACTAAAATATCTGCCGAGGTGCAAAAACTTTATGCTGATCCATATGTAAAAAGTCGCAAAGGTGTTTTTGAATATATTCTTGGTGGATCAATTGATACAAAATTACTTGAGGTCCGAGTTTTTGATGAGGCAATTAAAAAATCAATTTATGCAAAACAAACAAAAGAAGCAGAATCTAAGAGTATATCAAACTGTCCACATTGTGCTATGGGGCATGATGCCAATAAAAGTAAAATTTGGAAACTGGATGAAATGGATGCAGATCATGTAATGGCTTGGAGCAAGGGTGGAGAAACAAAAGCGGAAAATTGCCAGATGTTGTGTAAAACACATAATCGGGCAAAGGGAAATCGATAAAAGTAATGTATCCTTGACAAAATGTAATGGTTGCTTTACAATGGAGGCATGAAAGAAAAAAGATATATCAAATGGAAGAGGATGGTTTTGACTTTTGTATTAGTGACAGTAGTGCTGGGGTGGATTAACGGGATTTATGTCTTGGCCGGAAGCGGATTATTGATAGGCTTGGTGTTTTTGGCAGTGACGAAAATGAAAAAAGGAGGAGTTGATGAAAGAGAAAAAAGCGTCCGGGAACAGGCAACCAAAATTGCTTATAGCATATTTGCTCCAACGATCGGAATAGGATCATTTTTATTATTGCTGTTTTCCAGCGGATCGTTGTCGACAGTTAAAGAGAGATTTTATTATCTGCAGTCTTTGGGGGTGATTTTTGCCTATCTGACTTTATTTTTGATTGTATTGTATCTGATCGCCTATTATTTTCTGAATAAAAAATACGGGGGTGAAGATGAGAAATAAAGTGAAGATAATGAGAGTGACCGAGGATTGGACTCAGGAGGAACTAGCAGAAAAGCTAGGAGTTAGCCGACAAACGATTATTGCTATTGAAAACAATAAGTACCTCCCCTCTTTGCCTTTGGCTTTTAATATAGCCAAAACTTTTAAATCCAAGATAGAAGACATTTTTATTTATAAGGAGGAAAAATGAAAAATTTTAATAAGTTTAAAAAATATATAGGGATGACGATAGCTATCGGAATCAGTATCTTTGCTCTGTTTTTTGTGATCACCTGTGTCTGGATCGGAGTTTCTGTTAAAACAAAAGTTCAGGAGGCAAAGGCCGATTATGGCGGTAGCTCAACTGAAGCCTTGATGACTTTACTTGAGGATGAAAGCCAAAGCTTCAGATCACGAAATTCGACAGTTTGGGCATTGGGACAATTGGGAGATAGTCAGGCTTTACCAATATTAGAAAAGTATTACACTGGAGAAATTCCTGACCGAGAACCACTTAATGAAGTAATTAGCCAATATGAATTGAAAAAAGCAATTAAACTACTTGATGGCGGAAAAAATCTGACAGCAATTTTCTGGAGATACGGAATAGACTAAACTTAGCCGTAGAAAATTATACCGACAATAATAGAGGCTTCGGTAACCATCAGGAGCGAATACATAGTAATAATGTTTCGATCTTTATGAAGAATTCCATAACCTAACCAAATGGCGGCGATGATGAAGAAAAAAACCCAGGAAATAGCAGAAACACCAAGAGCATCTTTTTCAGAAAAAATCTTAAACAACTGAGGTAGGTTGGCAAGTGGGGCAACAAAGGCAATCACAGAAATAAGTTTGTCGTAATTTCTTTTTAGTTTTTGAGGATGGGGAAAAGGTTCGTGTTTTTGATAAATTCTTTTGCGGATGTGATAGTGATGGAGGCCTTTCGATTGATTGGACATAAGTGAGAATAACACGGAAAAGGCGGACTAGGGATAGAAAAAGTTTAAAAGAACTGTAAAATAGAATAGATGTTGTTATTCTGGATAATAATTTTTATTGTTTCTTTGGCCGCTTTGGTTAAAGGAGCTGATTGGCTACTGGTCAATGCTGAGAAAATAGGATTGTCATTTGGTTTATCACCCTTTTTAATCGGAGTAGTAATAGTGGGGGTAGGTACTTCTTTCCCGGAACTAATTTCCTCATCAGTAGCTGTCTTTAGGGGGGTTACTGAAGTGCCAATAGCTAATGCGGTCGGGTCAAATATCGCCAACATATTGTTGATTGTGGGAATATCAGCAGTGATAGCTAGAAAATTGGTGGTGACAAAAAATTTAATTGATCTTGATTTACCACTTTTATCAATTGGAACAGTCTTACTTTTGGGGACAATAATGGACCGACAAGTGACCCGAGGTGAGGCAATTTTATTAGTAGTAGCCTATCTAATTTATTTACTTCATACAATTCTTCATAAAGAAGAACCCGATGATATAGCTTTATTGCCTTCAAGAAAAGAAAGACGAAAACATATGAAAATTGTCAAGGAAGATCCTTTTGAAAAACCAAAGATAGGATTTAAAGAAATATTTTTTCTGATTTTAGGAATTGCTTGTTTGGTCATCGGAGCAAAATATTTGATTGAAGCGATGATAAATTTGTCGACAATATTAAACATAGCAACCGGAGTAATTACAATTACGGCAGTGGCCTTTGGGACATCTTTGCCGGAATTGATGGTATCAGTAAAAGCGGCCTGGCAAAGAAAATCTGATGTTGCCTTAGGAAACATTTTCGGGTCAAATGTGTTTAATGCTTTGGTGGTAGTAGGTTTCCCAGGGTTATTTAAAACATTAACAGTGGATGAAAAAACTTTCTTGATTGGTGTACCGGCAATGGCCCTGGCGACATTAATTTTTGTGATTTCAGGAATTTCAAGAAAAATTCATATTTGGGAAGGACTTTTGTATCTGGTAATGTATGCTTTGTTTATAGTTAAATTATTTGGCTGGTTTTAGATTTTTTTGTTTTGAAATTATTTCTCGAGCTGATTTATACCCATAGTCAATTAATTTTTTAGAGTTGTTGAGATTGGAAAAAAATTTATAGTTTTCGTCGGGAACTTTTAATTCAATGGGTATATCAGCAGAATGTAAGTCGATGTCAGCGAGTCTTTTAAGATAGAGAAAGCGAGATATTTTGATAGCTTTTAATCGGGAAATTTTGTTTTTTATCGGGAAAATACCACTATATAGACTAACTCCAATAACTAAATTTGCTCCCATTCTACGAGTGAAATTAACCGGAACCGGATTAATCATTCCCCCATCAAAAAAATATTTACCATGGAGATTAATAGGACCAAAAACCAAAGGAATGGCACTACTGGCAAGCATGGCGGAAACAAGATTACCTTTTTTAATAGCAATGGCTTCCCCGATGGATAAATCACAAGTAATAGCACTATAAGGAATTTTTAAATCTTCGATATTAATATCGCCAACTATTTTTTTAAAAAAAGTTTTGAACTTAGTGGAAAAAACGGGTCTTTTGGGAGTATTTATTTGGAAAGAATGGCGGATAATTTTTTTGAAATTAAGATCATTGGCTATCCTCTCAACTTTTTTGATGTCACCAGTGGCGGCATAGAGACCTCCAATAATTGAGCCAATACTACTGCCAGAAATAAAATCGATGGGAATTTTATTCTCGACTAGATATTTGATTACTCCAATATGGAGTAAACCACGCCAACCTCCAGAACCAAGAGCAAGACCAATTTTGGGCCTCATAAAATTACTTGGCTTCTTTTTGGGCTTTATCGTGCCAATATTTACCGGCACGGAAGAGAGTTTCAAAAGTGCCGGCATCAGTCCAATAACCACCAAGTTCTGACCAGGTTAACTCTCCCCTCTTAATATACATATTGTTGACGTCGGTGATCTCGAGTTCACCCCGATTGGATGGTTCAATAGCATCAATGAAACCAAAGACCTTATTGTCGTAGAGATAAAGACCGGTGACAGCTAGATTAGTTGGAGGATTTTTGGGCTTCTCAAGAATTTGGACAATTTTACTTTTATCTTTTTTATCTAATTCAGCAACCCCATAACGTTGAGGATCGGGAACCTGACGAAGAAAGACATGACCCCCTGATTTAAAATTTTTGACAGCATCAGAAATATCGGCATCAGTAGTGTTATCTCCCAAAACAACGGCTAGAGGTTGATCGTCAGCAAAATCGCGAGCAATAGAAAGAGCATCGGCAATACCACCATCTGGTTTTTCCTGATAAGCATATTCTAAGTGTTTAAGACCAAATTCTTTACCATTTTTGAGAATGCTAAGAAAGTGACCAACATGAGGGCCAGAAGTAACAATCATAACTTCGGTAACACCAGCTTTGACCAAGGTTTCTATAGGATAGAAAATCATTGGCTTATTGTAGATCGGAAGCAAATGTTTATTGGTAACAAGGGTCAGAGGATTTAGTCTGGTTCCTAGTCCACCAGCAAGTATTACGCCTTTCATATTAAGTGGATTATAACAGAAAATTTATTTTATGAGTTATAATACAATTATGAATGAAAGGGATAAAAATGTCGAAGGAATAGACCAAAAAAGAGAATGGGTTTCTGATTATTGGATTAGGGGTATGTCTGAGCAATATGAAATAAAAAAGATGCCAATAGGTGTTTTAAGGGAAGTTTTAGAAAGTTCTGGGGCAAATTTTAAAAATTTAACAGAGGAAGGAAGAAAAAGTCTACAAGGTTATTCTGAAAAAGAAAGAGGGTTGGGGGTAAGACAGGTTTGGGGAAATGAATTTGTAAATGAATATAAAGAATGGATTAATAAATATATAGGAGAATACGAAAAATTGCATAAAATAGAACTTCCTGTTTTAGGGAAAAAAGAGGATAAACCATACCCGGAAAGTGGTCGTAAAAACTCAGGAATGATTCAGTTTTTGTTTGAACTAACCAGTTTTGCCTCAGGGGAAACAACTTTTGATAATTTCAAAAAATATATGGAGATAAGGATAAATAATGGGGTTGCTTGGGCTGAAGGAAGAAAGGATGATAGAAAAAAAATACCAGTGCCGACTTCAAAAGGAAAAGAAATATTAATTGGTTCGATACCAAAAGAATTTCTATGTGCAGCTATTGAATGGATTAAAAATAGATCTAGTGAAGTCCTTCCTCTACAATAGCTTCTTCAGTGACTTGGCTAGAAAGTTGATCGTGTTCAATGATATTGGATTTTTTCCAGGAACCCCGACGATACAAGACAAAAGCAACGACAGCGGTAGTAATATTTGAAATAGGAAAAGCAGCCCAAATACCATTGACACCTAAAAAGGTGTGCTGAGAAAGAAAATAAGCTAAAGGGATTAGAATTCCCCACTGAGAAGATATAGTTAGGATCATCGTAATAGTTGATTTGCCGGCAGCCAAAAAAACATTATTAAAAATCATATGAAGACCAATAAAACCGAAGGCCAGAGAAACTGTTTCAACAAATCTGGCTCCTCCATTGATGACGGCAATGTCGTTGGGAATAAAAAAGGAAATGAAATTTTTGGAAAAAATGAAAGAAAAAATTCCAATAATCGAAAGGATAGAAAAAGATAATAGAGCACTAATTTTTGTAACTTTAGTAGCCTGAGAAAGATTACGAGCCCCAATATTTTGACCAACCAAGGTTCCATTGGCGACAGCCAAGCTGATACCAATCATCATAGAAATTTGAGTTAAATTAGCTCCAGCTCCAAATGAGGCAACGGCAGCAGTTCCAAAACCAGTGACTAAGGAAGTTATAAAGATCATTCCTAAATTTCGAGCTGATTGTTCAATAGATGAAGGTAAACCAATGGAAAAAACTTTTTTGATAAATTTAAAATCTGGTTTAAAATCAGCAATTTTAAGGTGAATACCATGACGACCACCAAACAGAATAAAAAAACCAGTGATAGCAGCTAATGTTTGGGTGGCAAGAGTAGCCATGGCGGCTCCGGCTGGCCCGTGTCCTTGAATATTGCCAAAACCAAAAATAAAGAGTGGGTCTAAAATAAAATTCAAAAGAACAGTCCCCACAACAATAAAAACTGGAGTTTGAGGACGACCAATTCCTCTCATAATGGCTTGAAAAATGAAAAAAGAAAAATTGGAAATAATGGCAATAAAAGAAA
>JAQTTZ010000067.1 GCA_028710485.1 Bacteriovorax sp.
GCGAATACAGTAGAAGATTATGAAGATCTTTTACCATTTCAAAAAAAATGATCTTCCGCTTGTAAAAAATGGGCCCATTACATTGAGATTTTAAAGAACTAAAGGCGGGTTTATATTCCGCTTACAAAAGATCAATGGGGAGGAAGTGTAGAAAATAGAATTCGCTTTCCACTTGAAGTGGCCAAAGCTTGTATAAAAGCAATTGGAGCTGATCGAATTGGGATGAGACTTTCACCTTACGGTGCTTTTAATGGAATGGTTCCAGATGCTGACATGAACGTGCTTTATGAAAAATTAACAACGGAGTTAAATAAACTTGGAATTGCTTACGTCCATATAGTTGATCATAGTTCAATGGGGGCACCTCCAGTGAGTCCTGAATTAAAAGATTCTATTCGAAAAATTTTCAAAGGAACTTACATCCTTTCTGGCGGCTATGATCTAAATCGGGCCAATGCTGATTTGGCCGCAAACAAAGGTGACCTGGTGGCCTTTGGTCGTCCGTTTATTTCTAATCCTGATTTAGTTGAAAAATTAAAAACAGGGACGCCATTGGCCACTCCAGACATGAGTACATTTTATACTCCAGGAGAAAAAGGCTACACCGATTATTAATAAGGTAAGCGATCCATGATCATAGGATCTTCAATCTTAATTGGCAGCAGCTCTAAAAAATCCTGCTCTAAAGGAACGCTTACGAGTAGATTTTTGAGAAATAAAAAGCTAAAAGGACGTTAGCACTTTGAAATTAGAAAAAAAGTAAAATCGCATGAAGACTCCGTGGTTGGTGCCACTGCTTTATTTCACGATCCACGAATTTTTGTAATTTTTTAAAAAATAAAAGTAAATAGAAAACTAAAGTAAAATGTAAGAAGCAAGAAATATTTATTTAGACTAATTTTAAAGTAGACAGGTATTTTTCAAGATTCAAAACTTTAATTCCTTCTTTATTAGAAAAATCGCGCTCGAGATTTTTTACAAGTTGTATTCTTTTAAGTTCAGGAAAATGTACTAATAATTGAATTGTAAGTTTTTTAAATCCTGAGCTGATTTCGACGTCAGAAGTTTTTACCTCTAAAGCAATAATTGGTTTCTTGTTTTTTGCTATTAAAAAATCGACTTCGTTTTGATCTTTGTCTCTTAAGAAATGTAGACTATAATCCTCGCCTTCCGTATCGTTTAAGAAATAGATTTCTTTTAACAATGAAAGTGCTACTAGGTTTTCCAGCCTTGCGCCATTGTCTTCTATCCTTGGGAAATCATAAAAATAATATTTAGGTGCTTTTTTAGTCGAATGTATAATGTTTTTACTAAATGGAGTAATTTTAAAAAGTAGATATGAATTTTCAAAAATGGTTAACCATCTCTTTATAGTTTTGTCATCAGTCATAAGATCTTCACGAAGTGAGTTATAGCTTAATATTGATCCAACTTTAGTTTTCATTAGTTCAATTAAGAATTCTAGATCAGAAATTCGCTTAACTATTTCAATTTCCGCGATATCTTGCCTTACAATAATATCCAAATGACTTTTTCGCCATTTTTTGTAAAAGCTCTCAGAATGAGTAAAAAATGGTTCTGGAAAACCACTAAACTTTAGCAACTCAGCTAAATTTTCTTTTGGATTTTGATATTTATTTTGGGCCAATTCTTTTAGGCAAAGAGGCATCAGTCTATATTGGAAGTATCTTCCGGCCATAGAGTCCCCAACTTTTCGATGGGTATCTAGTCTGGCACTTCCTGTAACGAGAAAGTTTTTTTTAGATTCAGTGTCGTATATACCTTTCAGCCATTGTTTCCATTTTTTCATCTTATGGATTTCGTCAAAAATTATTAAGTCAGCGTCCCGATTCCACTCTTCTGCTAACAGTTTTTTCTTGTCACTTAATCGATCGAAGTTAAAATAATCATAATGTTCAAATAAAACCTTTGAAAGAGTTGTCTTTCCTACTTGCCGTGGCCCGGAAAGTAACAAGATCTTTTTTCCAACATATTTCTTAAGTTCTTTATATAGGTATCTTTGCATGAATATATTTTCGGTCTGTAAGCCGAGAAAGTCAATATAATATCGGTTTACAAACCGAAATTATATTTAAAAGCAAATTACTCAAAGAATGAAGTGATTTCATCTTTACTTAAACTTGGGAGAAGAGTCGCGAAGTTTTTTCATATGAAAGATCATGGAAAATCAAAAACTTTTACTCAGAAATATCTTTACCTTGCTGACGAAGAAAAGATTCTATTTGGTATGAATGGTAAAGGTAAGATCACTCAATATGTTGATGGACAAGGGATTGATGAACATTTGGGAAGTCACAAAAAATAAAGCAAAGTCTTACATCACCGACCATCTTGGATGCCTTTGCCATACTTGTTTTAATTTTTCATCCAATTAGATTTTTAACATAATCATAATTTATTATGGTTAATTAATTGATAGTAATTAGCACTAGAAAACTACCAACTAAATAAATCAGTTATGAGCAAGATTAAATAATCTTTTACGTCAGCATTAGCTATTAATTTATGTTATATTTCCTTTTAACTAGGAGATTTTCATGATTCGTCTAACGCAAACTGTTCAGAAAGGTGGCTGTGCTGCTAAAATTGCGGCCTCAACGCTTAGAAATGTTCTTTCGAACTTAAAAATTCCCAATACTCATCCTGATCTATTGATTGGTGGTGATACCTTCGATGATGCCGGAGTTTTTAGAGTGAGTGAAACACTGGCCTGTGTTGAGACTTTGGATTTTTTTACTCCGATAGTAGATACTCCTTTTAAGTTCGGTAAAATTGCAGCGGTCAATGCTCTGAGCGATGTTTATGCTATGGGAGGAACTCCTAAAACTTGCATGGCTATTTTAGCTTTTCCGCTGAGTACCCTCGATGAATCGGTGATGGTAGATGTTTTAGCAGGTGCGTGTGAAGCGATTAAAGAAGCCGATGCTCTGTTAGTCGGCGGACATTCTATTGATGATGACACTTTGAAATTTGGTCTTTCTGTAACGGGACATGTTCATCCCGATCGTATATGGGCCAATAGTGGAGCACGTGTTGGCGATGATTTGATTTTAACTAAAGCGCTTGGCACAGGCACACTTTGTGCTGGTCTTAAAAAAAGTCTCATGAGTGAAGACGATATTTCTGAAGCGATAGAATCAATGATGACACTTAATAAGATTCAAGATCTGCTAGAGAGCGCGAATGTTAATGCCAGTGCCATTCATGCAGCAACTGATATTACAGGATTCGGTTTAGTGGGACATTCTATGCAGATGGCCCAAGCCTCTGGTGTTGCACTTCGCTTTTTTGCAAGAGATATACCAGCACTTGACGGTGCTCTTTTATCGCTTAAAAATAAAAATTTAACTAAGGCCCATCAAAGTAATGATGCTTATACAAAACAACATATTTTTACTGATGAGAATGCAGGCGTTGATGAAGAGGCCAGGCTTTTGATGCGAGATCCTCAAACCAGTGGTGGTCTTCTTCTTTCGGTTGATCCAAAATACAGTGAACAACTTATCAACTCACTCCTTTCACGCTTTCCAAGGACGAAGAAAATTGGAAAAGTGGAGAATAAAAATGACTTCTCTCTCTATGTCTCCTGAGTTCTATCGAGGTCCACTTGAAAAACTTTTTAGTGATGATATTAAATTTATCGATGTTCGTGCACCTATTGAGTTTCAGCAAGGGGCATTCCCTAATGCTATTAATTTACCATTGCTCAGTGACGAGCAAAGACACCTGATCGGAATTTGCTATAAAGAATTGGGACAAGTTGAAGCGATTGCCTTGGGCCACAAGTTGGTTTTAGGAGAGGATCGCAACGAGAAGATGAAGGCGTGGATGAGCGAGATCAATCGAGGCCCGTCAGAAACTTATCTTTACTGCTTTCGCGGAGGGCTTCGTTCCCAAATTTCTCAACAATGGATCAGAGAGCTGGGAGGAAAGATACTTATAATCGAAGGTGGATATAAACGCCTGCGCAGTTTTTTGCTGGAAAATATCGAGCAACAGGTTGTTGCTAATTCATTTCTTGTTGTCACTGGCAATACGGGTACGGGTAAAACGGATCTTCTCCAACGACTATCCAGCGATGGATACAAAACTCTTGATCTTGAGGGGATGGCCAATCATCGAGGATCTGTTTTTGGAAGCAATCCTACACCTCAGCCCTCTCAGATTAATTTTGAAAATAAATTATCCATTCAATTTTTTAGTGAAATGAAGAAAAAAGGAACATTTATTCTACTTGAAGATGAAGGACGAAAGATCGGTCATCGAATAGTTCCATTATCTCTAAATTCCAAGCAGAGTCAGTCTCCGATATTTGTTTTGGAAAAATCATTAGAAGAAAGAGTCGCACTGATTCTAGAAGACTATTGTGTCTCCAGTTGGAAAAATTTTCAAAATGAAGACGACTCGTACCAAAATTTTTTTCAATATTTCAAAAGCTCTTTTGATCAGATACAGAAAAGACTCGGAGGAGCACTCTATCAGGATTGTTTGCAAGTCCTAAAGGACGCCGTCAATCATCAAGAACAAAGTGGCTCTTTTTCTATGCATCAAGATTGGATTAGTAAAATTCTAACCCAATATTATGATCCTCACTATGAAGTTGGCCTTAGTAGAAAAAAAGAATTTATTATTGATCGTGGTAATGAAATGGCACTAAGAGAAATTTTAAAGTGAAATTTTAAAGAATAACTAATTACTATAAGTTAAATTTGAACAATATAGTTTTCGAACTGTTATAGCATGATTTCTATGCTTTAAGCATTTGTATCTAAAATTATTTGTGTTAGCTATTATCTAAGAATAATTCAAGGAGGGCGTATGAAATTTACTGCTTTTATTTTTTTGAGCTTATTGCTTACAAATTCTTTTGCGGCCACAACCACTGCTAAAAAAAAGACAAAAACTAAAAAGGCAACTCAATCAAAAGAAGTCGTACAAGCGATCAGCTCTCAAGCTTCTTCAACGACCTCGGTCCCAAACGCCTACCTTAACGAAATATTTACAAATATTACAAAGGGGTCATTGAACATCGGAAAAGGTTGTAAAGACTGCGAGTCACGAACCACGATCGATGTACACGCTTCATATTTGCGCTATCTTCAGGATAAAATTCAAGCTGGTCTTGAAGGTGGACTCAATTCTACTTCCGGCGGAAACAGCACCACTTTAATTGATCTCGCGGCCGTTGGTGTTTATAACCTGGATAACAATTTATCTAATTCATTTTTTGGAAAAGTAGGGCTTGGGATTTTTACTGTTCCAACAATTGGATCAGATACAGAAACTAAATTAGGAGCATTTGTCGGTGCAGGAAAAAGATTTTCATGGCTTACAAATGTCAATTACGTTCCCGAATTTAGAATTGTTAAAAAAGGAAACATCGATATTGGGCTTGAACTTACTTTATTGAATTTTTCGATTCATTGGAACTAGATTTTAATATTTGAAGAACTCCGAAATTATAAAAGTTACGGAGTTTATGTTTTTTCAATCGTTATTTAGCAGCACTTCCTTTTTTAACTCCGTCACCTCTTACAATGATGGTCACTTCATCGCCGATAGCTGGGCCATTGGAAGCCTTTTCATTATAATTAATATGAAAATCTTTGCGATTAATTTTTGCGGTCATGTTAATGGCAACTCGATCATTTCCCCAGGGATCACTCATCTCTCCCGTATAGGCCCCCTTGAAAGTCACTTCCTTGGTCACATCTTTAATTGTTAGATCGGCCACCAGTGTAAAAGCTTCCGGTTTTCCCTTAAATTTTTTGGACTTCAGAGACATGGTCGGATATTTGATGGCATCAAAAAATCTTTCAGAGAGAAGATCTTCATCTCTTTTTTTGACTGCGGTATCGACGGAATTAATATCAACGATTGCTTCCACACTTGAGTCTGTAAATTTGGGCGCAAGAACTAAAGTTCCTTTCACATCGTTAAAACGACCTTCAACTAGCGAAATCATAAAATGTTGAATTAAGAATCCCACTCGCGTGTGATCTGGATCAACTTTATATTCACCTGGAAGGTATTTTACTGCTGCTCCTACTTGAAAAGATAAGAAAAGGACAAAAATAAATAATTTTTTCATAAAAATATCCTTGATAAACATTCTGATAGATTAATATCTTTTGAATACAAATTTAAAATACATTTTGAATATGCAATAAATAGTTTTTTAAAATATGAAACTGGCAGCAAAAACTGGCAAGGAGCTTGCTTGTGAAAAGGCGAATCTAACACGGAGGATTTATGTTTGAAAAAATGTCTCGTCTTGCAATCGCTTTCAACTTTTGCATTTCCTTTGGCATTTTCTTTGGCATTCTTACTTCATGCTCACATCAAGAAAAAGTTAAGAATCTAGCGACAGATTCATCAGCGATTTTAACACCCCAATCCTTTGAATGGAGAAGCTATAATAATGATCTCACTTCTCAGCGATTTTCTCCGCTCGCTGATATTAACACTAGCAACGTGGCTCATCTAAAACAAATCTGTAATTACGATCTTGGTGAAAAAACAATGTTTGAAAGTGGGCCCATCGTTGTCGATAAAATTCTCTATGTAACGACTCTGACTAATACCTATGCCCTAGATGCATCAAACTGCAGTTTAATCTGGAAACATCACTCCGATAAAGATCCCGGTAAGTCAGGGTTAGGAAATAACCGCGGGGCAGCCTATGCAGATGGAAAAATTTTTAGAGGATTAAATGCTGGTTATATTATCGCCCTCGATGCCAAAACCGGAAAAGTACTTTGGCAAACAAAAATCATCAATAACACGAGAGGTGAGAGTTTACCTGCCGCTCCTGTCGTCTCACAGGGACTAGTCTATATAGGAAATGCAGGAGGTGATAATGCTGGAGTCAGAGGGCGTATGATGGCCTTCGACATAAATGACGGACACAAGGTCTGGTCTTTTGACTTAGTACCTATGAAAGGACCTGGTTCAGATACGTGGCCCAAGAGTAATACTAAATTTCCCAGAAGTGGTGGTGCTACATGGGTAAGTTATTCGGTAGATGAAGGCCAAGGTCTGCTTTACGTTCCTGTCGGAAACGCTGCTCCTGATTTTGATATTGCTGCACGACCTGGAAAAAATTTATACACAAACTCTGTGGTGATACTTGATGCAAAAACTGGAGCGCTAAAAAAATATTATCAACTTACGCCCAATGATTTTCATGACTGGGATATTTCTACTGCTCCGGTTCTCATCAAAACAAAAGGCGGAAAAAATTTAGTTATTGAGGCGGCCAAAGATGGACTCATGCACGCTGTTGATCTCGATACTGATCAGATAATGTTCAATACCCCTTTTGCCACTAGAGAAAATACCAAAACTCCCTTGAGTAAAAAGCCTGTGCGATTTTGTCCGGGGACAACGGGTGCCGCCGTATGGAACGGACCAAGTTATCATCCCAAGTTTAATGCTCTTTTTATGAACGGGAGTGATATTTGTAATACACTTCAACTAAGTCCAAGGGGAAGCAAAGCAGTGATAGGTAACCCCTACACAGGTGCAATTGATAAAGAACCTTTTGGAAAACCTGATCCTTCAGACAAATGGAAAGGGTGGGTGACATCAATCGATGCAGACAGTGGTGAAGTCAATTGGAAGTATCAAGCGGCTACTCCATTGCCTGGAGCAATCACTGCCACTGCAGGAGGTTTAGTTTTTAGCGGAGACCTTCATGGGAAATTATTTGCATTGGATGCAAAAAATGGAAAGCTGTTATTTGAAAACAATTTGGATACTCCCATCGGAGGAGGAATTATTTCCTATAAAGTAGAAGGCAAACAATATATAGCTGTTGCGGCCGGTTTGAATTCTCCTCATAACTGGGGGGCATTAGGAAAGACAGGAAAAGTTTTTATCTTTGGCCTTCTCTAAAAAAGTAAGGAGAATTAATTATGAGAACATACAATATCGATCTTGCACACAGTTGTGCTAAAACCCCAAAAACCTTGCCGAAAGTAAAGTCGAAGCATTTTTTACTAATAATATTTAACTAAAACATGATAAAACAATTTTTAAATTATTTGAAAAAGAATAAGCATCTCTTTGCTTATTCTTTCGTATTAATTTTGGGTCTTTGTTTTCAGAGAAGTTCAAACTCCCAAGATAATTTAAATATTACGAAGTTTAATTTTTCAAAAGCGACGATCACAGATCTCGGTGAACCCATGACCTTGTGGGCGACAACTTACTATCTTCCAGAATTTGTTGATGGAAGTGGTGAAGTTGCACTAAGGGATAATAGTGGAAATGAATTAGGTCCCAAACTTACACTCCAAGAATGGTGTAGAAGTGCTCTTGAGGGGTCAGTAAGAATTGTTTTTAAAACTGCTGAATTTAAAACATATAATTTCGATAGTAATTCTGGCCTATTTTCAAATGACTGTAGTGAATTTTCCACTTTGAATATTGGAAATACAAAATTTAGAATAGCAAATGGAACTTTTGGAGATGGAGATGGTAAATATAAATTAGTTCCTTACCGTACAATCGCAACTGATCCTTTGAGCATTCCAACTGGTACAGTTCTCTATATTCCTAAAGCACAAGGTGCCAAGATATTATTAAAAAATGGCCAGACCATTATACATGATGGTTATTTTTTTGCAGGTGACCTGGGTGGATTGATAAAATTAAAGCATATTGATGTTTTTCTCGGCACTGATAATGATTCTTCATTTTTTCCATGGATTAGCCATACGAGCACTTTAACTTTTGAAGCATATATTGTTAAAGATCAAAAGATCATTGATGATTTAACCCAAATGCATCTTTGATATTGATAGCATATCTTTTTGATATGGATTGTACGGTTTAATTTTTAGTCATTCACCGCACTAGTTTCAATTCGATTCTTCCTTGTTATTCTTACTCCAATGAACAAGGAGGATTCTATGGCCTATTTTAATTCTGATCGTTCTCAAAAATCTAAAAAAAGCAAAGACCTGAAAGAAATTACTAAAAAGGGTGCATTCAAAGGTAGAAAAACAAAATGAGAGGAGGGGCGTATGACAAAAAAGAAAAAGAAATTAGAAGATCGTACTCATTTGGATACTAAGCAAGAGCAAGTCGACAAAGATACAAATAAAGGTCGAGCTCTAAAGAGAAGCCAAGGTGGAAGAAAATAAATAGAAGCCTCCCTAGGGAGGCCCTCTCATGTGCTTTTAAATAGCTTCCGAAAGTTTAATTAATTCATCTCTTCTGGTTGAACTTATTTTTGAACAGGCTAAAATAATTTTTATTATTACTTCTTTTGGATAATGACCAATCAATATACGTGCGGTCATTTTTTTATCAAAATAGTTTTGTACTAATCCAAATAGAGTTTCGCTTTGTTCTTCACCTAAGCTCTTGTAGATAAAAGTTCCAATGGGAGAAGTCTTCATATCAAAACTAGACTCTTGTGATCTGCCTTCTTCTAACAATCTTACTAAATGTTTATTTAATCCAGACTTGGGAGCGAAAATGTCTCCCAGATAGTCTTCCATTCTTACGATTTTTTGATCGCGTCTTCGCACCTCTCCCATCAAGAGACTCATGGGAGTATTGCCACCAGTTAATTCAGCAATTGCTTCTATCACCGCAATCGAGACTAATTGAATGGCCAGGTATTTCCTTCCAATTTCAACATTTGCTTTTGAAGCCGTATTCAGTTTTTCCCAATTGGAATAGTTAGGGTAATTTTTATATTTGGTAAAAACGGTAGCTGGATCAAGATTTTTTAAAAATAAATAGGTCTTAAATAATGCCAGTCGATAATCACTTACAGTATAGTTATCAGCGTCTCTTCTTAAAGAATAATTTGTTTCACTAATTAAATTCCAGGTATTATTTAAAAAATGTTTTGGATCATTTTCCGAAAAATTAAACACATCGCGATTGGAAAAATCAACAGCCCTATTGGTGAAATCGTCCATTTCCTCTAGGGGGAAATGCATTTGGTTAAACCTAGCAACAAGTTCTGTGATTGGGTCCTTTCTAAAAGGTATGGTGCTTTCAATTAACCCCATCACTTTTAATAATTGATTATGAGTCAATAGCGGCTCCAGCATTGCAATTGCGATGCTGGCACTTAGAAATTCATTTAATCCGCTAAAAACATTTAAGGAGTCGCCCGTTTTAACTCCAAAGATGAGATGTAGCTTTTTTAATATTTCATCCTTCGGCATTTTTATAATAAATTGCTCTTTATTGGCCTCTTTACCAGCATCTATTTTAATTTTTATCTGCTCGTGTACGAATTGTTTAACAGAAGGGCGAAAACACCCATCAACCTGATAGTAAATAACATCATGAAAAATAGCGGCCAAGACTGAAATTCCATCTAATCCATGGGCCACATCAAAAACATGATTAATATTATGAAAATTGCGTCCGGAGTTTGACATTGAATCAAAAACGACAATCGCAACTTTCTCCAGCTCTTGCTCACTAAATTTTGCGTCAGCGTCAGTGAGAGCTGATCTTAGCAATTCTATTAACTGTTCAATTTTAGATTTTTGCATTCAAATTCCGTAAGTAAAGGTTGTCTAAACATTTTATCCTCTTTTGAATTTTTTACGAGCAAAAGCTTCCATGCTTCAATGCCACCTTCGATATTCTTACAACTTCCAACACTTCATTGTGTAACCCCGATAGAAACGATAGATTTTTATTGTTCCCCTAAGGAGGTTTCATGATCTTAACGACTCTTTTGTTCAGCTTCTTTTCCTTTAATGCCCAAGCTGGCCTGGATGCCGACTGGTCTGAAAACGCCGTTATTGCGGCCGGAACCAATCGCGCGAACATCTATAATCTAGACGCTGAGACGCTAGAGAAGATGAAGCTTGAGGGTTATAAACATGCCATGAACTATCCAGTGACCGTCACCGGTCTCTTGATTCCCTACCAGCCGTTGCTTAATTCTTTTAATGCCGATACAAATAACCCTTTGAAGAAACTTATTCTTCAACTGGGGAAAGACTATACTGGATTTAAAAACGAGAGTGAGCTTTATGAATGGCTAGGATTAAATCAATTCAATCCTCCAGAGGCGACAGGTATTTATAAAATGTCTTATCCCAACGGAAAAAAAGATCAGTTCTACGTAGGGGCAGGCTTAGTGACTACGGCCAATGGAAAGGGATTAACCTTTAGCTGTTTTGCCTGTCACTCGGCCAATCTTTTTGGAACCACGGTTCTGGGGTTAACTAACAAGCGGCCTCGTGCCAATAAATTTTTTCATATGGCCCGTGAAGTAGTCCCGTATATTCCTAATGCCATTTTTAAAATGGGGACAAATGCCACCGCCGGTGAAGTGTTGATGTTTGATCGCACTAAGAAAAATTTAGTATCGGTCGGGGCCGCACTTCCTAAATTTTTGGGTCTTGATACCTCTCTTCCTCAGGTCGCTCTGTCGCTCGCTCGCAGAAATGACGATGAATATGCTACCAAGTCAAAAATGTTTGAAAGTTTTCCTCGTCAAAATGAGCTAGAAACTTTTGTTTCTGATTCAAAGCCACTTCCATGGTGGAACTTAAAATACAAAACCCATTGGCTTGCCGATGGATCGATCGTGGCTGGGAATCCCATTCTTACCAATATACTTTGGAATGAAATTGGAAGAGGAGCAGATCTCCATGAATTAGAAAATTGGATGCAGACCAATAAAAAAACAATTGATGAATTAACGGTTGCTGCTTTTGCCACCGAAGCTCCTCGTTGGACTGATTTTTTTCCAGCATCAACCATTAATTTAGAACGCGCTAAAAAAGGCGAACAAGTTTTTAGTAATCGTTGTCAAAAATGTCACGGAGAATACCAAAAAGCGTGGAGTGCTCAAAATGCCAGCGACCTCAATGAAGTTGAAATTTTAGCCACCACCAAAATTATTTATCATGAGAGAACTCCTGTTAAAGATGTAGATACAGATCCACAGCGCTTCGAAGCTATTAAATATTTTGCCGATGCATTAAATGGTTTATCCATTTCAAAGTGGATGAAGACCACTGTCGTGCCTCAGGTAGGATATATTCCAGCTCCGCTAGTAGGAGTTTGGTCGCGCTATCCTTATTTGCATAATAATTCTGTTCCCAACCTTTGCGCACTTTTAACCCGGCCCGAGAATCGTCCGAAAACTTTTGTTCAAGGACCAGCGATTAATAAAGAAACTGATTATGATAAAGACTGTGTCGGTTATCCCGTTGGAGCTAAAATTCCCAAGTCATGGCTGAAGGATAAAGAGGCGACTTATATTGCTGGCAAGGGTGGTCTAAGTAATTTAGGGCATTCAGGCTCTTTTATCGGTGACCTTGGAGAAGAGTTGTTAACTCCTGATGATAAAATCAATTTGATTAATTTTTTAAAAACGCTTTAAATTATTTTTTGTATTCTTTTAAGGCAATATAGATTTCGCGACCGATCCAAGCATCGGTCGCGGCATATAGTTTCTGGTCGTTCTTCAAGTCTTTAGATTCCCAGTTGGAGAGTTTGGCCCTTTTAGAAAGAGTGAGATTTAAAACCTCTTCCGTCATTCCTTTGAGTCCAAAATTATTTAAGTTATTACTCTTCGCCATCTCGGCGAGTTCTACGAAACCTTTTGGTTCAAAGGGAAAAGTTTTTTGCAAGGCCCGAATATCATCTCTGATGGCCACACCAATTTTTTTAACAGTCTCGTCTTCAAAAAATTCTTTAAGCAAAGAGAAGTCAGTTAATCCGTGTAGTCTAAATAAAAGAGCGTGATCAGGAGTTGCTAGTTGTAGCAACGAAACGATGTAAACTTCACCTTTCTTAAAAGAAGGTTTAGTCTCAGTGTCAAAGCCAATTAGTGGGTCCAAGCGCAATAGATCAAGGGCCGGAGCAATTTCATCATCTTTATTGATCATGATGATTTCGCCAGGAAATTGGGCCTTTACGTATATGTTTGGTTCTTCAAATTTATCATTCATTGTATTTTTACTTAAGACTTTGTACCATCAAGTTGAAAGAAAATTAAGCAAAAAGGAACATGTTATGCCATCTTTTGATTTAGTCTCAAAAACAGACATGATGGAAATGAAAAATGCTCTTCAAATGGCCCAAAAAGAGATTAATTCTCGTTATGACTTCAAGGGTTCTGATACAACTCTTGAATTAAAAGAGACCTCTATTGAACTCAGAGCAGACAATGATTATAAAATGAAAGCTGCTTTAGAGATTCTGCGTGGGCAATTGGTTAAGCGCAGTATTGGTCAGCGCTGCATTGACCCTCAAAAAGTTGAGCCATCGGGAAACCAGATGATGAAGCAGATTATCAACATCAAAAACGGCATCGATAAAGATAAGGCCCGCGCCATCAATAAAATTATTAAAGAGTCAGGACTTAAAGTTTCGTCTTCAATAATGGATGACAAGATCCGCCTGACCGGTAAAAAAATTGATGATCTTCAAGAGGCGTTTGCAACACTTCGTGCTCATAAGGATGTAGATATAGAATTGCAAATTGAAAATATGAAACGCGACTAATGAGTTCTCTCCTTATGAAGAAAAAAGTTATCATTATTATTTTTATTCTACTTATTAGCGTTGGATGGTTTGTTTACCGCGCTCTTCGCGTCCCGCTTGAAAAAGTCGTGGAAACCGATAGTGATATCAAGGTCATTGCCACCAATACCTTCACCATTGCCCCACCCAGCTTGAAAGTTCATGCTCCAATTGCCGGCACGGCCCCTGAAGAAAAAAAGAATTACAGAGTGAGAGAGACGGAAGACGAGCAGTTTGAAGTCTTTGATAAACTCGAATCAGCTTGGCTCTTAAAGGCCCAGGAAATTATCGGAGCTGATAAATACGCTTTGTATTTGGATATGAGAAATCGCAACGAGAAAGAAAAAATGCAGGCCTATAAAGAATATCACGATTATCTCCGTCAAAAATACGGGGACAAATTCTCATACAATATAACTGATGACCAAAGTGCTAGAGAAAAGCAAATTAACCAACGTTATTTAAAAGATTTATTAAAACTTATTGGCCCGGAAAAATTTAAAAATTATACCGCCACCAAAGATCAGTTCAATGAAGAGATGAGAAGAAAAAATAAAGAATCGATTCAAATAGAATTTTAATCATAACAATCTAGCGATAATAGAAATAACAGAGATAAATATGGATCTATGGCCGACATTAGAAAAAATTGAAGTCCTGCGGGCCCACGTCTTTCGCTATAGCAAAGTTAAACGCCAATCTCCTCTCTCTAAAAAGATTGGGGATTTTGATATTGTTCAATGCTTGAATTGGGTTAATATTATCGCCATCACTCCAGAAGAGAAAATTGTTTTGATAAAACAGTATCGCCACGGATCAAATAGCATCACGACAGAAATTCCAGGCGGAGCCGTGAATCACCAGGAAGATATGCTTTTAGCTGCCCAAAGGGAGCTGCAAGAAGAGACAGGTTATACCTCGAAGAATTGGATGAGCTTAGGCAAGGTCGAAGTCAATCCGGCCTTCATGACCAATCATTGTGAGACTTTTTTAGCGATCGACGCCATGAGGACTCACGATCAAAACCTCGATCCCTTTGAAGAGATCGAGGTTTTTCTCGAAGACAAAAACGATATAAATTTATTAATTAGAAGGGGTGAGATTACTCATTCGTTAGTTATAGCGGCTTTTTACCTTTATTTGGAGCTATAGAGTTTTGGTTAACCATATAGTAAAGCAGCTTTCCGATATTTAGTCTTTTTCCTTCAATCTTATCCATAAAAGTGTTTCGGCATAAATCAATTCCAGCACATGTGTGAAAGGCTAAAAATTTTCCATTTTGCGCCCATGATCCTGTTGGTGGAATTTCCATTTTAGAAACCATATATAAGAAAATTGATTGAGCATAAGATTCTTCGTTCGGTTTTAATTTTGCCATAATAATGATGGCCGATTTGTAAAGTTTAAAAGCTTCAACCAACTCTTTATAGTCGATGATATTATCTTTATTGGTATCAAAACGAATAAAGGTTGTTTCAATATTTAACATCGCTCCGATGATTAGAACATTATCGCGTTTATTGACAGGGATCTTTGGATCTGCAACGTCGCGGGCAAAACCCTCGACACCGATTAAGTAATCGTCCAGATTTTTCTTGTCCGTATTTTGTGGATCAACGTAATCAGCTAAGCGAGGGAAAAACTTTTGGTATCGACTTAGCAGGGTTTCGAAAAAGTGCTCATTGTAACAAGCGGTATCGAACACTGGGTCTTCGTTATTGATTCCACCATCACAAACAGCAGTCAGGTCGTCTTTAAACTTATCAGTGATGTTGACAGCGGTGAGAATCATCTGGATATACTCAGTGGCCTCATTAACGTTAATTTCTAAATCCCCATTAGATTTATTTTGAAAAAGATCTGCCAATAAAACAGCATTCCTAGCAAATGTTTCAGGATTAGGAGACCACAGTTTAAACTCTTCGAGGATTGGTTTCATATCAAACAAAAATGTTTGGAATTCTTCTAGAGAGACTTGCTGTACGCCTTGAGCATTTTTATGTCCATATCCTTTAAGTAATTTAATACTTGCCCATTTGATGATAGAAGCTTCAAGGTAACCAAATTTGTTTCTTACATATTTATTTCCGTAATAAGAAACTCCTTCACTTTTAGATCTGAAATAATGAATATTCATGGCAATGTCTTGAAAGTCGTTGTGGAGTTCATCAATTCGTCTTGCGCTAAAAAGGTCGTATTGGTTAGGTAATTCCAATCGCTGAAGATAGTTGATGGCCTCGTTTTTTTCCAAAGCACCATGATAAATATTATAAGTTACAGTATTGAAATAAGTTCTCTCAATATAATCATGTCCTATGTCCAGAATATTTTTTAAATCGCGCAACGAGAATGTTTCTTTACTTCCACCAATCATGCGACTCTTAATCGCTAGGATGCTTGGTTTGAATTTTTTAATATCAACGTCTTTCATGAATTCTTGAGCTAAACGAAGAATCTGATCAATTGAGAAGAGGTCGAAGTCATTTTGATTAAACTGAATGATGCTATAAATATCGCGCACGTTTTCCAGGTAAAAACGAGCGTGATCAGCATCACTGGAAAAATTAGTATTCTTAACGAAGTAGAGATCAAAACTAAGAGTTAAGATTTTTGGGAGTTTGGCGATAATTTCACTAAGTTCGTCTGAGGTGATCACTTCTTTATCACCGGCCACTAAAACTCTTTTTAAAAAGATTAATGAATCAATAGTGTCTGGATTGATTTCTTTATTACCCAGTTTTTTGCTGGCTTCAATTAAGAAGTTTTTAATATTTAATTTTTGTTGAAGACCTGGAGACTTTTCAATGATCTTTACGGTGAATACCGAAAAACGATTTACCGAAGCCGTAAACTGCGCTCTTAGATCCCAGAAGCGTCCTTGGTTTTTCTCATCATCCATTTCTTTAAGGACTTGAGTAATGATAATGGCCTCTTGGTTGACCTTAACTAGAAGATCAAAGAGGGGAGAGATATTAGTTTTAGAAATGCGATCGGCTTCATCTTTTAAAAGAAGCATATTAAGTTGGAAAATAAGACTTAGCCCTTTAACAATTGAATCACTCTGCCCTAAAAAGAATTTTCTAATAAAAGCATTTAAATCACTTTCTGAAACTGACCCTGAATCTCTAGAACGAACATATTTGGTGAATTGAATAAAGTTTTCTTGTAGACATCTGATCTGCTCTTTTTGATCTGCTTTAAAAATTTCGCCTAATTTATCGATATCGATTTTGCATGCTTGAAGAGCGTCGGCCCGATAGATATCAAGATTAGCAGGTGGTTTATCTGAGAGGTACCCACAGCTAGTGAGAGTCACGGCCATAAGTAGGACTAAGCTATTTAGTAAGTGTTGAAACTTTTTCATATACATAAGGTTATAAGGCTAGGCTAAATAAAGTCAAAGCCCAATATGGCGAAGTATTTCTATTTTACAGGGTGCATCTTTCATATCTAGCTACTATCAATTACCTTGTGCTATTAGTTCAATTTTCCCTATGAAAACCCACCCGGAGAAACCGTGTTTTTTAACAGGTATTTTTTACATAGCTTCTTGTTTTTTATTATTGTCATGAACTCGTTGTGGGCCCATGAGGGTTCTGTTACGTATGAGAAGTATTATCGTTTGAATAAACCCCTTTACCGTAGCGACTCTGGGGATCTGCTCAATTTTAGTTTCGAAACAGCTCCTCTTGATCCAAAACGCGACCTTGATTTCTTTGGAATGGGCGATCTCCGTCTTTATTTTCAAGACAATAATGCCATTAACTACTCCCTTCAAGAAGGCTACCTTCACTATCAGGGGTACTCTTATCACGTTGATATCGGACGCAAAATCCTCGACTGGAACCAAAATGAAAAATATTGGAGTTTGGGATATCTAAACGCCAACCAAGCCTTCACTTTATTAAGCACAGAGGAAGAAGGGGTGACAGGTGCCATTTTTTCTAAACCTATTGGTCCATTTGAATTTGATGTTTTAGTATCTTATTTCTTCATTCCCCAGATCAATCCTGCAGTTGATTTTAAAAATGGTGAAGTTCAAAGTAAAAGTGACTGGGTAAGATTGCCGCCGAAGAAAACAGTGATCAATGGAACTGAAGTTCCGATCTATTATAAAATTGCAGATTATAAAATATCTAATATTGTTCTTCAGAAATCGCTCGGAGGAAATATTCGTTATAAATGGACTGAAAAAGGTGGAATATCTGCTTTCGCCGTTTATAAGCCGGAGAATAAACTTAGAGCAAACGCTAGTGCATATTATGATAATATTGTTTTGAATAAAGTTGTGGTTGAAGCCGACCCTACCGTTAATCACCATGCCTATTATGGACTTCAGGTTTTTCAAGCTTTTGGAGATTTAAAAATTCGCGGAGGATTAAGTTATGTTGATCCCAATGCCCGCTTAGGAAAAGATATTCCAATTTATAGTTCTGAAAGTAGAAAAACTTTTAAATCTGATTTTTTTACCATCAATCCTCGCTACGACAAAGAAGCTTACTCTCATATGAGTGCCAATCTCGATCGCAAATTTTATATTCTCTCGCTGAATTATATTCGTCTTTTAAGTAAAAACATTCGAGCGAGCGATGACTTTTTTAGTGATACCGTAAAGTGGAATCGCGCATTAGGAGGAAGTGTGACTTTTGTTTTCAATGATTCATTCCGACTGCTCCTCGATTTAAAATATGACTTCGCACGTTTTGATAATATCGTGAAAAGTGAAGTTACTTATAATTACAAAAACCAAGTTCATATTTCTCTGGGTCTTGAAATCTTAAAGGCACCACTAGAATCTTCTTATTGGAGTTATTACCGCGCCAACGATACTTTATATTCATCGGTAGGCTTTTACTTTTAGATCTAAAGCTTTTATCTCACCAAAAAATAGTCTTAAGTTATAGTTTAGCGAAGATTTGGCCTAATATAAATTCATTTGTTATTCTGGATAAGTCTACAACCTCTTTATGGGGGAGTGTCCATTGAACGAAGAGCATGCTTATAATCGAAAAAATCTTTACACCATTATTCTATTTCTCTTAGTCATCGCAGGTGTCGGTTTAAAGTTTTTTTATGCACAAAAAAGAGAGAATAGCGCCCTTAGAGTCAAGATTCTTTCTTTGGACAAAGTAAAAAAAATTCCTCTTCCATGGAGCCGCTTAACCCAGGAATCAATAGATAGTATAAATAAGCAGGCGGCAGCAACCAAGAACAATAGCAAGACGATGACAACACCCACGGACACAGCAACTCCGAATCCCACCCTCACTCCGGTCGTAAAATTAATTAATGAAATTCCAATAACTGATCAAACGACCGAGCAACTCGCAAAAAAAATAACGCAAAATATGTTAGGTATTAATAATCTGGATTTGGCAGAAGTTGATAAAAATATCGAGATGGCCGATGAAATTATTTCTCGCGAGCCCAATACTTACTCGGCCTATAAGGCGAAGCTAATCTCAATGATTGTCAAAGAAAGTAAATTTAACCAAAATATTGATGAATACGATCTTAATAAGGTCCTTGATAATATGGCCGGCTTCGAAGTCAATAGCGATATGGCGGCCAGAAGGGAGGCTGCACTTATCGCAACTACCAGCAATCAATTAATTGCCTTGAGCAATACCCTGGACGATATTTCGATTCTTAAGGATGAAATCTCAACTCAAAGTTCAGCCCTTGATAAGTCCTCTCCCGAGTATCAAGAACTCCAATTGCAAAATGAACAATTGCTCCAAAGAGAACAAGTGGCAACTGAGAATTTAGAAAACTTACAAAATAATCTTAATAGCGGAGCTTTACTGCCTGTGACTCTTAATGAAGATATTGTTGAAATTCCATTTCTAAGATTATTGGCCAAGAATGACTACGATGCCGTTAATGAAAATGCTCAAAGTTTTATTGAGCAATTTCCTAATTCGCCAATTGGTTATTACTACCTGGTTAAATCATTAGAGCTCCAAGGACGAACCGATGACGCCATTAGAGTGATAGAGGAAGCAACACTTTCTCCTGAGGATCAAAGCGCTCTATTAGATAGGCTAGAGGCCAGCAGTGGAGAAGATCCAAAAAAATATTGGGAAAAATTAAAATTTTGAAATTTTATTTCTGGCAGTTTGGACAGTGATATGTTCCTCTGCCACCCAGAACAGTTTTAATCACTTTCGTTTTTTTACACATCTGACAGACCTCTTGATGAAAGACAACTAAGTGCTGAACCCCTTCACCTTTTTCTCCGAAGGCATCTCTATAACCGCCACCAAAAGTAGTCCCCTGAGTTTTAACCGCACCAAAAATAATGAGGTCAATCGCTGCTTTGATATTGAGACAGTCTTTCTTGGTGAGTGTATTTACAATTCTAGTTGGTAGTAACTTGGCACGCGCACAGATTTCACTCGCAATATAATTTCCAACACCCGAAAAGCTTTTTTGATCGAGAAGAAAGGGTTTTAGAACTTTGTTGGGATATCTATCAAATATAGATTTGATATGATCAGCATCGAAGCCTGGCTCGCTGATGTCCATTGGATAGGTACTTATTTTTTGATCGAAGTTTTTCTTATTCAGAAAATAAATATGGCCGAAACGGCGAGGGTCTACGTAGCTTAAAACTTTCTTGTCGGTCTCGATCACCACATGAGCGTGTTTGCCTGAAACTTCATCTAGCTTGGAATCGCTGATTCTCCATGATCCGGACATACCAAGGTGAGAGATGATGTAGTGATTGGGGTTTGCAAATTTAAAAATGAGGAATTTTCCTTTGCGGGAAAACTCGGTAATGGTTTCGCCTGATTTTGGAGTGAAGTCTTTTTGTCTTATCAATCTGGTTGTTTTGTCGGAGAACGTGATGCTTTTGATCTCTAGGGGCAGAAAATTGGAGAGTTGGGATTTGATGGTTTCGACTTCGGGTA
>JAQTTZ010000007.1:0-2069 GCA_028710485.1 Bacteriovorax sp.
CTCGCGCGAAGATGGAGTTTTACATTTTAAAGGGATAGCTCCAAAAACTTTTGAAACTCTTCACCGCCAAGGAGGGATGCCTTATCATTTCTTTGAGAATATGAATTGAGAGTTTACTCGACTCTCAAATTAAAATGAAATAAATCATTATCTTTCTTAAACCCATATTTTTTATAAAGCTCTTGCGAATCAGCATTGGCAATTTGGGTTGATAGACCAATCAACACGGCCTTTGTTTCTTTGGCATGCTTCACACTTTCATCAATTAATTTCCATGCTATTTTTTTTCTTCTAGCTTCCGGCTTCACAAAAAGATCATTCAAGATCCAAGTTGATCCTAAATTGCGACTAGAAAAACCAGGGTAGAGTTGAGTAAACCCCAAAACGCCGCTCTCATCTTCAGCATAAAAAATAACAGATTCATTTTTACTTAATCGTTCGGATAAAAAGTTTTCCGCATTAGGATCAATTTCGTGCCGATAAAATTGTCGATAGGCATGAAATAACGGTAAAATTTTTGAGACGTCTGCTAATATGGCCTTTTTAATTTTCATTAATAACTCCCTTTTTCAGCTTGAAGATCATTCAGAATTGCAATTCCAGAACTGGTGCCAAGTCTAGTGGCCCCTGCGGCCATAAATGCCTTGGCAGATGCTAGATCGCGTACACCGCCAGAGGCCTTAACTTCCATATTTGGTAAAATATTTCTTTTCATCAATTGGACATCTTCCAGAGTCGCTCCACTCGTTGAAAAACCAGTAGAAGTTTTTACGAAGTGGGCACCTGCCTGAGAGGCCATTTCACAGGCCTTTATTTTTTCGACATCATTTAATAAACAAGTTTCTAAAATGACTTTCACGATTTTCTTTTCAGCGGCATTCACTACTGCTTTTATATCCTGTTTTACATAGTCCCAATCCTTATTTTTGATGGCACCAATATTAATAACCATGTCAATTTCGTGAGCACCATCTTTAATGGCCTGTTTTGTTTCGAAGACCTTTGTCTCGGTCGTATTAGCGCCCAATGGGAAGCCAATAACGGTACAAACTTTAACATCACAGCCTACGAGATAGGAGCTAGCATATTGGACGTTAAATGGATTTATACACACTGAAAAAAAGTTGTGAGAGCGGGCTTCTTCGCAGAGCTTTAGGATCTGTTCGCGAGTGGCCTCGGGTTTTAGTAAAGTATGGTCTATTAAACGATTAATCTTAATATTTATTAGCTTTGATTCCACGTTGCACCCCATAATGTCTTTACAAATAAGAGAGATTTTTGAACACTCCTATTATGATTAAATCCCGTTGGTTTTACCATCCCTTATTCGTTTTTATTTTCTCACTTTTAGCGTTAGGATCTTCGCTAATTATTTATATCCGCTCGTATTTGCGAGTGAATGCTGCTTTGGAAGACGTGGTTCTGAAATACCACCTCAATTCTCAAAGTATGATGCAGACAGAGACATGGGTTTTAGTTCTAACACTCTCTTTATTAGTTGCAGTCATTTTGACCGGACTTCTGATCATTTATATCTACTATCAAAAAATGATACAACTCTATCGACTTCAACAAAATTTTATTAACGGCTTTACCCACGAATTGAAAACACCGATTGCTTCATTGCAATTATTTTTGGAAACCTTTTCTCGTCATGAACTTCCCCGCGATGAGCAGTTGAAATACCTCGAGTACATGAGACGGGATACGGTAAGACTTGCTGATAACGTAAATCGCATTCTAAATTTGGGGCGTCTTGAAGATAGAAATTTTAAGGCCGATTTTATTGAACAAGATTTAGTTGTGCTGATAGAAGAATTTCTAAATAATACCCCACATTTATTTGAAGAAGGAAAAGTGACTTTTCACTCTGAAGTGAAATCCATTATTCTTCCTATCGATACAGCACTGTTTGAAATGTTGCTGATGAATCTTATCACCAATTCTCTTATTTATAATAAATCAAAAGAAAAAACGGTTGAGATTAATTTGTCTATTCATGACAATACCATTTTTCTGGATTTTAAAGACAATGGAATGGGACTCGATAAGAGTCAGATTAAAAAAAT